>JBEKYG010000544.1:0-4298 GCA_049511215.1 Acidobacteriota bacterium
TGGTGTGCCAGATCGGGTCGCCGCGTTCGATCGGCACCCTCTTGCAGCGCATCGGGCGCTCGGGCCATTGGGTCGGAGGAATTCCCAAGGGACGACTCTTCCCGCTTACGCGCGACGAGCTGATCGAGTGTGCGGCGCTGCTGCTCGCCATGCGGCGCGGTGATCTCGACCGTTTGCACCTTCCCCAATGGCCGCTGGATATTCTGGCCCAGCAGATTGTCGCCATGGCCAGCGCGGAGGAGTGGCGCGTCGAGGAACTCTTCCGCACGGTACGGCGCGCCTATCCCTATCGCGAGTTACCGCGCGCCGACTTTGACGGCGTCGTGCGTATGTTGTCGGAGGGAATATCAGCGCGCCTCGGACGGCGTGCGGCCTATCTTCATCACGACCGCATCCACGATGTGGTGAGAGGCAGACGGGGAGCGCGCATTGCCGCCCTGACCTGTGGAGGCGCCATTCCGGATAACGCCGACTACGATGTCGTCTCCGAGCCCGAGGGGACTTACCTGGGGAGTGTGACCGAAGATTTTGCCGTCGAAAGCGTGGCCGGCGACGTTTTTCTGCTGGGCAATTCCTCCTGGCGCATTCGGCGGGTCGAGCGCGGGAAGGTACGCGTCGAGGACGCGCATGGGCTGTCCCCTTCCGTACCCTTCTGGCTGGGCGAGGCCCCATCCCGGACAGCTGAGCTGTCGCAGGCGGTTTCCGACGTTCGGTCGGGAATCGAAGAGCGTCTGGGCGACTCGGAGGGCTGCACGCGCTGGCTGATGGATTCCGTCGGACTCCCACTGGCGGGCGCAGAGCAGGCGCTGCGGTACATCGCCGAGGGGAAGCGCGTGCTTGGCGCTGTTCCCAAACTGGAGCGGATTGCAGCCGAGCGCTTCTTCGACGAGAGCGGAGGCATGCAGCTGGTACTGCACTCTCCATGGGGTGCCAAGATCAACCGCGCATGGGGCCTGGCGCTGCGCAAGCGTTTCTGCCGCAGTTTCGATTTCGAGCTGCAGGCATCCGCTACCGATGATGGGATTGTGCTTTCGCTCGGGCCCCAGCATTCCTTCCCGATCGAGGAGATTGCGAGCTTCCTCAGAGCCGCCCACTTACGGGAAACGCTGGTGCAAGCCTTGCTGGCTTCCCCGATATTCGCCACGCGCTGGCGTTGGACACTGACGCGCTCCCTGTCAATGCTCCGGTTTTCCGGTGGTCGCCGCGTGCCGGCCGCCATCCAGCGCATGCGTGCCGATGACCTGCTGAGCGCCGTCTTCCCGGCCCAAACGCAGTGTCAGGACAATCACCCGCCGCAGGACATTGCCATTCCAGACCATCCGCTCGTGTTTGAGACTCTGCGCGATTGCCTTACGGAGGCGCTCGACCTTGCAGGCCTGCGCCGGGTTCTCGAGAGGATCGAGACGGGCGAAATCGAAATCCTGGCGAAGGACACCCCACTGCCTTCAGTTTTTTCGCACCAGCTCCTGAACGCGATGCCATATGCCTTTCTGGATGATGCGCCCCTCGAAGAGCGGCGAGCCCGCGCCGTTTTCCTGAGACGCGTGCTTCCCGAGGATGCTGCCGACCTGGGCAGGCTGGATCCCGAGGCGATCCGCGGGGCGGCTGAAGACGCCTGGCCTGCCGTCCGGGATCCTGAGGAGTTGCATGACATGCTCCTCAGCTTGATCTTGTTTCCAGAGGCGCAAAGCGCCCGGCTGCCGGAAGATGCCTGGCAATGGTTCGACTCGCTCGAGCGCGCGGGACGGGTGCGCCGAGTCTCCTGGGGCCGTGGGATCTATTGGATGGCCTCGGAACGTGGCGAACTGGCGAGTATGCCCGAAGGGGTTGGCCCCGGCATCCTCGCCGGGCCGGATCCGCGTCTGATCACCGCGGTCGTGCGCGGATGGGTCGAGGTGAGCGGCCCCCTGACGGCAGGCGGCCTGGCCGGCATTCTCGGATTCGAGGCGGGTTCCGTGCGCGCGGCGCTGATCGAACTGGAAGGCGAAGGCCTGGTGTTGCGGGGCCGCTTTATTGGGGCAAGTGATGAAGAGGAGTTCTGCGACCGGAGGATTCTGGCGCGCATTCATCGGGCCACCATCGCGCGGCTGCGGCGGGAGATCGAGCCCGTGCCTGCCGCGACTTTTCTCAATTTCTTGCTCTCCTGGCAACACGTGGAGCCGGAGCGACAGCTTGAAGGTGAGTCCGGCCTTCTGGAAGTGATCGAACAGCTTCAAGGGTTTGAGACGGCCGCGGCCGCCTGGGAAGCTGAAATCCTCTCCGCGAGAGTGCGGGATTACCAGCCGGGCATGCTCGATGGCCTCTGTCTTACCGGGGACGTAGCCTGGGGTCGATGGACTCATCGGGACACGCAGGCAGAAGTGCCGGCGCGGAGGCCGGGCCTGACACGCAACGCTGCGCTCGGCCTTGCGGTGCGCGCCGATATCCATTGGCTGCTCGATGGCATTCCACCGGACGAGGAGGCGCTCTCGCCGGCGGCGCGCGACGTGCTCGCGCTTTTGCGCGGGCATGGGGCTTCGTTTTTCGCGGAAATGACATCCGGCACGCGCCGCTTGCCGGCCGAAGTGGAAGAAGCACTATGGCAACTCGTGGCCGCCGGATTAGTGACGGCCGATGCTTTCGAGGGGTTGCGCTCGCTCGTGACCGGCGAGGCGAAGCGCAAGGAACGCTCGCCGCGCCGGCGCCGCCAGCCGCGGCGGACTCGGGTCGGGCGCTGGTCGTTGCTTGCGCCTCATGAGCCTCCATCTCACAATCGAACGGAACTCTGGGCGCGCCAGCTTTTGCGCCGCTACGGCGTTCTGCTGCGCGAGTTGCTCGCGCGCGAAGCGGTGGCTCTCCTGTGGAGGGAGCTGCTGCCCGTGATGCGCCGCATGGAAGCGCGGGGCGAAATCCGCGGCGGGCGTTTCGTCGCCGGCTACGCCGGCGAACAGTTTGCCTTGCCGGAAGCCGTCGATGGCCTGCGCGCAATACGGAAACGGGAACCGGCCGGCTTTTTGCAGCGCCTCTCGGCCTGTGACCCGTTGAACCTGGTCGGCATCCTCACGCCTGGCGCGCGGGTTCCCGCGCTTCTCGGCAACCGCGTGATCTATCGTGACGGCGTGCCGGTCGCCGCAGTCGAAGCGGGCGAGACACGGATCCTATCCCAGGTGGAAGCCGGGGAGACTCCTCTGCTTGAGCGCATGCTCGATCCACGCCCATTATCGGCCTTCGGCAAGACCAACCTTCGGCAAAAGCGCGGCAACGACAAAGGAACTTAGAGCCGAGGGACAAAGGGGCATAGGGCCAAAGGGATCAGAACCCAATGGGTTCAACCCTCCCAAAGGACTAAGATGCTGCCTTGGGTTCTTTGCCCTAGACTCCCTGGCCACTTGAGACAACTTGAAAGAACCCGGTCAGGGTTTACACGCAGTGAAATTCGATCCGCGTAAGCCGGCGCGAACTGTCAGGCGCAACGACGGCAATCTTCGTCCGCCCTTCCGAAATCAGAAAGTTGTCCATCCCGGAAATCAAGGCCCTCGCTTCATATTCCGAGGATTTCCAGTTCATCGGCGGCTAGCGCGCGCTGCGCGAGGATCGGAAAAAGCGTGCCGCTGCTCCTGATGCGTGCCATCGCAGAGAACATTCGCCGCAACCTCCTATTGAACGCCGGCCCATCAGAGCGATAAAAACCCCGGAAATCGTTGTTTCCGGTTAGGCCACTATACGTTCATCATTGATCTTCTTGGTACTAAAATACTTGAAAATCCAATAACTTAGTCTTGGTTTCCGTCTTCTCGTTGCCATAGGCAGGACCGCATATTTTTCTTTGATCCTCCGGCGCAAGATTGGCATCTAAGAAGGAAGGAAACACAGTCGGAATTGACCTCTGCTTTGACTGAGGTATGCATATGATTTCACGCAATCAGTTGCAGAGAATGATTTCACTAGTCGGTGCTATCTTATTTGCCTTTTCTGTTGGCGCACACGGTCGCCAACAAAATCACAAGCGAATTTGCGTTGTAGCCGTTCATGACTCTTCGTTGTTTACGTTGTGCCCTCCAGCACTCCGAGACGAACTGACCGTCGGGTCATTGAAAAAGCTTCCACCTCCAGGCGACTCCTGGTACACCACAAACTGGGGTCGACCATTCAATTACGGCTCGTATAGAATGAGTGTCATGTGGGATGGAAGACTCGTTGTCCGTCCACGCAAGTCGATCGATGATATGGTCCTGCCTGCTCCTGTCTTTGTGCAGGACCCCAATATCCTTGAGCGCAGCCAGCCGGATTGGCAGCAGATGTCGAAGATGATACCCGGG
>JBEKYG010000545.1:0-4298 GCA_049511215.1 Acidobacteriota bacterium
TGCCCAATCACATCATAAAGCGGCTCGGCGTCCGGTCTCATCGCCTCCATCGGATCAGTGATTACGGGCAACGGCTCATATTCGACTCTGACGGCGCGCACCGCGCGCTCGGCCAGCTCTTCGGTCTCCGCGGCGACGGCTGCGACGGCTTCGCCCATGCGCCGGACCTTATCGGCGAGCACGTAATGATCCTTGTGCAGCGCCTGCGGGACGGTGACGATGCGTTCGTTGTACCTGAGGTGCGGGACATCGGCGAATGTGATGCACGCCGCGCCCATGGCTTCTGCCGCGCTCACGTCCACGCTCTTGATGCGAGCGTGGGCACACGGGCTGGAGACGAGGCGTCCATGCAGCATCCTGGGCAAGCTGATGTCGCTGGAAAACCGCTCCTGCCCGGTGACCCGGGCGATTCCATCCTTGCGACGCGTTACCTTGCCTATCACACGAAAGTCTTGTCGCATGTCCACCTCCCCGTTGCTCCGAGTCCTTTGGCGTTCCGACGGGTTCGAGCGGGAACTCGGAAACTCAGAACCGGCAGTACCTGAGATTAGATCCTGCCCATCACCAACGCAATCAGCGCCATGCGGATGAACACGCCGTTGCCTACCTGGCGGAAGTAAGCCGCGTTCGGGAGACTATCCACATCCGTAGTAATCTCGCTTACTCGCGGCAGCGGATGCAGGACGGTGACATCCGGCTTGATACGCTCGACCATCTCGCGCGTGAGGATGTAACTGCCCTTCAGCCGCTCGTACTCTGCGGGATCAGCAAAGCGTTCCTTCTGGATGCGCGTCATGTACAGCACGTCGCCCTGCGCCAATGCCGCTTCCAGGTTGGCGGTTTCCTCCACCTCGACGCCGTGGCTGCGCAGCCGGGCTACAATGTCAGCCGGCATCCTGAGCTGTTCGGGCGAGACCATAGCGAGCTTGCACCGATAGTGCTTGTAAACTTCGACGCCAGCGTGGACCGTGCGCCCGTTTTTGAGGTCGCCGCACAGGACAATTGTGGTCCCATCCACCTTGCCCCGCTCCTGCCGGATGGTGTACAGGTCGAGCAACGCCTGCGTGGGATGCTGCCCCGCGCCATCCCCGCCGTTGAGCACGGGAGCCTTGGCCACGGCAGCCGCCTCTTTGGCGGATCCAACCTGCGGGTGTCGCATGGCAATGATGTCGGCGTAGGTATCGACGGTGCGAATGGTATCCGCCAGGGTCTCACCCTTGGCTGTGGATGACGATTCGGCGGACGAAAAGCCGATGACGTTTCCGCCCAGGCGATGCATCGCGGTCTCGAACGAGAGGCGCGTTCGAGTGCTCGGCTCGAAAAAGAGGGTTGCCAGGATGCACCCTCTCATCAATTCCAGGCTGCGCCTGTCCTGCAACTGCAGGCGAAAGCCATCGGCCACAGCCATGATGTGCTCGATCTCCTCGCGAGTGAATTGCGCCCCGTCGAGAATGTCCTTCCCTCTCAGATCCACCATCCGATTTGTCCTTCTGTTGTGCCCTCGAATTGAAATCCATTTCCGTTTACTAAAACAAACGATTTCAACAGATCCCGCGTGGGGTGTCAAGTTTTTCGAATACCCCCAATCCCGCGGTAAGGGCTCGCGCAAAAACAGCTTCACATTTTACTGCCGGCTCCCAGGCCCGATCCGAACATGACAAACCGCATGAAAGAGAACGCGGGCCTGGGAGCCCTGCAGGCCTGCGGGCGCGGTGGCGGGCGGGCATCTGCGGCGCTGCCGCTCCTCGACGATGTCACCACATCGTCTGCGTCGCGGAGCCTTGCATCTGGCCACCCGGCGCTCGCGCCAAAATGTGAATTGATCATTGCGCGAACCCTGAGGAGCCGAGGGGTCTGGAACTGCCGATTCGTCGGCGTTTTTTCGCGGCCGCTATCCGGACCCACGGCAACCCGGCGTTTGAGACGGAGCTGTTCCCGCGGTGCGGACAACCAAGGTCGACCCGGCAATTGCCTTCCGCTGCGAGTGATCTGGAAGGGTAGAAGCGTAACAGTGCTTCGCGCGGACAAATTGATCGTAGCCGGGCTTGGTGTACAATACAGACTTCCGATCTGTCGAAAAGATCTTGGCCGAAGGAGGTTTCAATGGCAAAAAGCGCGTTGTCCTGCTTCGCGGCAGCACTCATCTGGGCAGCCGCCGCGCAGGCGGCAGAACCACTGGCTGGATCTTGGGTTCTCACTGCCAATTCGTACGATTCAAAGCCGGCGCCAGTGACGATCCCTTTGGGGCTCAAGGTTACCGAATCTGGCGGAAGCCTGCAGTTCCAATATTCCATGAATGGGGGCCAATTGATCACCATGGTCTTCGCCGCGCGGATGGATGGATCGGAAGTCGACGTGAAGGACGGGACGGGGAAGAGGATCGGCTCGGCAATCGTTCATAAGGTCAGCGCGAACGACTACGAGCTTGTATTAAAGAGCCCGGGCGCCCCGGATTCACCAGGCAAGATGACGGTCTCGAATGGCGGCAACACGCTTACCTGCGAATCCACGACACGGCTGCCTGGGCACGACAAGCCAACGAAGGTGACGCAAGTATTTACCCGGCAGTAGGCTCACCATCGGCTGGCTGTGCCAAAGCACAAGCTCCTACGAACCGGCACGCTGCACGCAATCCTTCGAGCCGTGACTCAAGTCAAAGGCACCGCCAAGGAAGAGATTCTGGGACACAGGTGAAGTGAATCATAAACAGCACATGCTTGCCGCGTGAATAGTCGGATCAAATCCGCAGGAGGACCTTCGGTTCGTGTGGTACTTTGACATGCGTTGAGCATGTGAATATCATTATTACATGTCCAAAATGATCCAATCGCGCAATGTTCCAGAGGACCTGCATCGGAAGCTTAAGGCGAGGGCCGCGCTGGAAGGGCTGTCGCTATCGGATTACTTGGTGGCTGAAGTTCGCCGGCTGGCGGAGCGGCCGGCGCTGGCAGAGCTGAAGGAGCGGATGCTCCGGAGGAGTCCGGTCCAGGTCGGCGTTTTGCCCGCCAGGGCGGTCAGAGCGGAGCGCGAACAGCGATGATCGTCGTGGATGCCTCGGCAATCCTGGAATTGCTGTTAAACACACCCAGCGTACCTCGGATTGCGGAGCGCCTGTTTGCGCGGGAGGAGTCGTTGCACGCGCCGCACTTGCTGGACCTCGAAGTGGCTCAAGTTCTGAGACGCTACGCACGGTCAAAGGAACTGCTTCCTGAAAGAGGCCGGGAAGCGCTCGAGGATTTCCTCGATCTGTCGCTCCACCGTTATCCTCATGACCTGTTTCTTGGCAGGATTTTGGAACTCCGCCATAATCTCACGGCCTACGATGCCGCGTATATCGCTTTGGCGGAAGCGCTCCATACGCCCCTGGTAACCTGTGACCGCCATCTGGCTGCCGCAAAGGGACACGACGCGGACATTCATCTTATCGCCTAGAATTTCGGGGACAGTCACCGAAATCCCCCAATTCCTCAATGGCAGTCGGTGATACTCTGAATAAGGGATTTCGGTGACTGTCCCCGAAATTCGTCAATCAAGACCTTCCAGGCGCTCTTTGAGCGCACGGAAATCCGCCCCGGCAGCGCCTTCGAGGTTCTGGACCGACGATTACAGTATCCTGTTTGATCTCTTGAAGAAGAAGTAATCAATCTGAGGCAAAAATCAGAAATGTAAATGTGCGGACAAAAAAATTGGCCGCTGTAACTCCGTTTCCTTGACCCGATCCTTTCGGAACCTCGCTCCCGTTGCCCGGGATTGAGCATCAGCCAGAAGGTGCTCCCAGCTGCCGGATTTTTCTTCCGTCAGCGCTAACCAGCGATGTATTTCGTCTGGTTGGCTCCGGCCTCCTAGTGCAACGAACAAACCTGTTAAGCCCGTCCGTTACTCTTCTTCCGGTGTTCAAGGTCACGCAAATCACAGCGACCAGTGTGAAATATAACCAATGGCTCCGAGACCTGCAACAAGAGATTTTTAAAGAATTATTATGCACAGGATATCCACAAGATATCTGCACCAATCCGATAGACTTGCGGAAAGTGGGATTGTTTTGCATAGTTTCCATTTTCGGAAACTGTCGATTATAGATTTTGATTACAGATTACTAACCAAATATGCTTCAACAAGATACAGTCACAACCCAGTTTCAAGCCTGATGTCTTTTGATCCTTCAGGATGGTCGCAGGCTAGCCCTGCGCGTGCCCCGGAAATCATTTAATAGCAACCACATCGGTTAGTTCGCCACCCAGCAGCTTCGCTCCCAGCGCAATATCTTGGAAGCGCTTGAGCCCGCGTAGTACTGTCTG
>JBEKYG010000546.1:0-4293 GCA_049511215.1 Acidobacteriota bacterium
ACAAGCTTATTGCGTGGCTCACTGGGCAGAAACTATGTGGAGTGAATCCCTGGAACGAATGAGTTAAATAGCCTATCCGCAGCGGTGAATTCTTGATAGTTTCCCGCTGCGGATAACAGGAATATGGGACAACCCGATCCAGTCCGCAGGCATCGCAGTGAATCCTCAAAAAGCCCCGGGCCAAAATGCCGCAGTCAAGAAATGCGCGCAGTTCCAGCTCCACGAAGCGCGGCACCACCCGGTCGCGCTCCCGTTGCCGGGACAGAAAGGTTTCCAAATGGCCGACAACAACACCGTATAGAACCGTCGCTTCGGGATTGCGGGGGACATAAGTCCCAACGCTTTCGCAGACGGCGAGATCCGGTTCAGAGGTCGGGAAAGAATAATTCCCGGTCGGATCTTCCTCCGAGAGAGGGACGATAGGATATGGATGGACCGCTGGCATGAATCGGGCTCCCGCGACCTGCCGGCCGCTACCTATCTAACTGTCCGTCACCTGATTTGAGTCGGAATTGTGTGCGGACACACAATGCTTCAGGAATCAGCTGGGAGTTGATCCCCGAAAGCCGGTTGGAATTTGCCCGTATGCAGTAGGTCGATCCCTTGCAGGATCCATTGGGAAATCCAATACGAGATCGCTTCTCGGAGGGCGCGACCCTGGGATTGTCCGGCCTTTCGAGGACTTTCAGATCGCAGGCTTTGGAGTCGCTTCTTGGGGTTCAAGCCTTATAGGGCTGCACGATTCAGTCAAGGACCAGCTTGAGCTGGTGAACCTGGGCGAGATGTAGATCCCGGCGATATTCTCGGGCCATGGGGGAGCCGGGCCCGGGCTTTGCGCCCAAGGCCGAAACCTTGAGAGCAATACCGCGAGACGGCCGGAAGTGAAGCTCATGAGCTCCCTTGATTGTCGATCCGTGGCACGCCGGCACATCAAGGAATAGCCCGAGGCCCAGCCGTAATGCAGGTCCTCGACCGATCCATTCCGCCATGACGTAAGTGCCATGCTGTTAGCGAGGATTCTGAAGGAATGCCGGGTCATGATCGGCCGAGCTCGATCCAAGCGATCGACCAAATCGGCGCCAGCCCTTTTCCAGAAAACGTGAGAGCTTAATAGCTGAAGGGCTTCGAAGGAATCCGGACACTGGTGGAAGCGCAAGCCGCGGCGGGCGCAAGCACTCCGTAGTATCTTGTGACATTGAACCTCGGCGGAGGCACGAGCGCCGCGAGCCGTTCCATCAATTCCAAGGGCTGATAGATCACGTGCGTCGTTCCGTCGCGCCAGCGGCGCTTGAGCCGATAGAGAAGCCTGCCGTCCGGCAATAGCGACAACCGCTCCGTGGCCAGCGGAGGTCGGCCGGCATATCTCGCCAGCCGCTCCAGCCGCATGCGGTCGCGTGCAGGAACGCAGACACCGGCATGGACGCTGAAGCCATCAACCGACGCACAGCACTGGCCCGACGGCAGCGCGCCATCTTCGGGATCCGCTTCGTCGCCCACTCTCGCGATGCGCCTGCCGGCGCGCGGTCCCGTGGCTACGCGCTCCGAGATCGAGGCACTGTAGAGCTCGGCAAGCAATGGCTCGTCGCGCCTAAGCTTATCAGCCTCGTCCGCATCGGTTTGCGGGCCCAAACCCCGTCTCTCCAGGAGCCTTGCGATACGGCGATGAATGCGCTCAGCCACGCGGGCGACTTCGGAATGACTTGGTGGGGGAACCCGCCGGAACACCACTTCGCCCTTGCCGTCCACCAGATAGATGCCATCCAAGGACATGAAAATGCGGGTCTAATGTGAAGCGTCGCGTAATGTGAAGTAATTGCACATGCAAAATTCATAAACCAGCCACCGTTGGACTTTCTGGTGGCTGGTCTGTAGAAAAACACTGCACTTTATTTCCCGATTTTTTCAGAGAGCTGATCGAGCCAGCGGAGGATGCTTGGCTTAGCCCATTGACGAAGGGCTTTTGCCATTTTGGTTTGCGGGGGCTCACATGCTTCCAAAGCTTTGCGTTTCATTTTCATATCGATCTCAACATAGCCATGAGTGGTATTCACATCCGCATGACCAAGCCAGTGTTTGACAACACTGATGTCATTTCCCGATTGAAGCAGGTGCATGGCCGTTGTGTGCCGGAGCGTGTGAGGACTTACATTTTTAGACTTCACTGAGGGACATACATGCGCTGCCTGCGCTGCATACTGGCGCACAAGATAGCGGATTCCAAAACGTGTGATTCGCCGACCTTCAGCATTGACGAACACTGGAGATTCTTCGAGGAGGTCGGATTTCCAAATAGAAAAATAGTTTTCGAGTGCGGCGACAGATTCTGGCCACAAAGGGCAAAGCCGTTCTTTCTTCCCCTTGCCGAAGAGTTTTACCTGGAATGGGGTTTGAAGGCGTAAGTCCGCAACTTTCAGATCCACGACCTCCTGAACACGGGCACCGGTGTTATAGAGGATCAGCAAAAGCGCATAATCACGTGAGCCTTTACGGGAATGGTTGTCGATACTTTTCAGGACTGCGGCCATCTCGTTGTCCTCCAGATACTCGATCGTTTTATGCTCTTTGCGTTTGGTGGCAATCGTGCAGATCCGCTGACACCGCGCCAAGACCAGGGGCTCTTGCCCCGCCACGTAACGGAAGAAGGATCGTAGGGCCGCGAGACGGTTGTTGCGCACGGCGGTACAGTTACCCCGGTTTGCCTCGAGATCGTCCAGAAACTTTAGGGCCAATGGTTCATCGAAATCCTCCAGTACCAGCCTATCGACCGGTTTTTCCACCTGCTTGGCAGCAAAGCAGAGAAACAGTTTTACGGTATCCCGGTAACTGAGAATGGTGTTGGGGCTGAACCCCTTTTGCGCCGCCATATACTCTTGGAAGAATCCATGCACAAGACGAGCGAGGGAATGAGTTGCGTTCATTTCTTTTCTCCTTTCGGTGAGATGTTGTGACGGAAGTTTTCGAGGAAGCGTTGATTGGCCTCTGCTAACAGTTCGGCCGTAGCGTGTAAGTAAACCTGCGTTGAGGTAAAACGGACGTGGCCCATGTAGGTGGCCAGTGTGGGAAGCATAACCTGAACGTCCTTGCCTTCGCGATACCAAGCCAAAAGCCGCGTGCAAGCAAAGCTGTGTCTGAGATGATGCAGGCGAGGACCAGGACAGCCCTTTCCGCCGCGCAGTCCACAGCGTTTCAAAACCCAGCGAAAGGCAAGGTCAACGTTGGTGTAATACAGCCGCTGAGCATGGCTGGTTACGAAGAATGGAGAATCTGGCTCTGCCGGAGCCACGTGCATGCGTTCTTGCAGATAACATTGAAGAACGGCTGCGGTTGAAGCTGCGATCGGCACCCAGCGGGATTTGCCGAATTTCCCATGACTGATAAAAAGCAGGCGCTGGCTGAGATCCACATCTGTCAAGTTCAAGTCAAACGCTTCGCCGCAACGTAGACCCGTGCTGTACAGCAATCCGAATAGCGTACAGTACGTCTTGGATCTAATAGATCCGCCAGAAGGCAGATCCCGTGCGGCCCGCAACACGGCCTGTATCTCATCTTTTGTGTAAATGTGTGGAAGCCGGAGGGGCCTTTTTCGTCGAGTGAATCCTGGTTCTGGAACAAAGCATTCCGGTTCAAATGAGCGCAGGTAGCAACAGAACTGGCGCAGAGCACTGAGCCTGTTTTCCAGGGTGCCCGGCTCAAGGTGTTTTCCCGAAGCCGCATAACATTCGATCACCTCACGAACCGGCCACCGGCCCTGGAAGTTTTCATGGACAAGAAACCGGTCGAAGAGCCGCAACAGCGGTATCTGGTTTTGTGGATCCAGACCGCCCAACTCTTGAAAGACCAGGAAGTCCGAAAACCTGCTGGCGAGGACGCTGAGAAAATTAGGTTCTTGCATAATTACACCTCCGGCCATTCCAGAATTGCCTGTCGAAGTGCTTCCATATCGACCTTTGTATAGATAAAAGTCGTATTGATGTTTCGGTGACCGAGAAGATCTGCAATCGTTTTCAGTGACTGCCCCCGCTGCAGCATCCTCATGGCGAAAGCGTGCCGGAAGATATGAGAACCCTTGTGGGGATTGATCACACCGGCTTGACTCAATCGCTGGTGCACCATTTCTGAAATGACGGCGGGTGATTTCAGCGGACGTATGGGAAGTTGCACGGTCAGGAAGACTTGAGAATACGAGGTTGGCGGACGTCCATGGCGCAGGTAATCGAGCAGGCTATTGCCGACCTGCTCCGTCAGAGGCGCGACGAGTTCCTTTCCCCCCTTGCTAGATGGAAAGCGAATACG
>JBEKYG010000547.1:0-4278 GCA_049511215.1 Acidobacteriota bacterium
CCCCGGATAGCGCTTCTTCAACCACGTGGATATCTTCATGAGGCCGAGGGGCGGATACGCCGTATTGGCCACTGGTTCCACCAGCAAGAACTGTCTTTCTGCCGTTACCATCCTGGCTGATCCACTTGGATGCTCAAAACGCCTTGGCTCCTGCTTCCTCAGTATACTGGCGTGCTTCTCCGGGTATTGTACAAGTTCCAAGCGTCACCTTGCCTCCGCCATTTTCGCTGCGTTGCCAGCCCGCAAAGGCGTTTCTACCGCAGTTCCAACCGTGTTCACGACTCACCTCCATGATACGTGCCACAACCCTTGCATCCCCGCCCATCATAGGAAGTTCGGTTTTCCGGGCCTCCAGGTAACGGGATCAGCGCCGGGCTGCCGGCCTTCCACCGGCTTTTCGTGCTCTGTTCCAGGGCGGCTGATGGGCGTCGGCGTCCTGCCCTGGGCCAATGTAGATGGTTGCCAGCCCGAATGCAAGCTAGAAAAGGTGACCCGTTGCAGTCTAAGTCGTGTACTGCTAGCCTGCTCTGCTTGCCATGCTCCGCCAGGCGTGCCTCGATGCCCCCGGAACCCTCCACCACGTGATGGTGCGAGGGATCGAGCGGACGTCCATCTTTCGCGACGACACCGACCGGGCGGACTTCGTCGCCCGGCTCGCCCGGCTCGCCGAACACGGGGCGTTCACCGTCTACGCCTGGGCGCTCCTCCCGAAAACGATGTATTCGGTTCTTACGTCTTCTAAGGGTGTTCACCTCGCGCGACGGTTAGATCGATCGGTTGTGTCCACGTTATCAACATTTTACCAGACGATCAGTCAGCTTCCTCCTGTTGACTGCGCGCGCTCTCAAGTGCGGGAGGGCCTCGGGGAGGAGATTATCGGCAACCCTGAATAGCTTCTGCGATAGGCCCTGAGGCATCCGGATTTGATGTACGGATTTCATAATGCGTGGCAGGGAACTATTTCCCTAATTGCGAGAGCAGGCGACCTCCACGAGGATCGCCTGGAATTTGGGGAAATCGTTGCCTGCCAGAGCGCCGGGATAAACCGGCATGAAGTAGAGAATGAAAGAGTCTCACAGGAAAGGAGTAGCGAGCCATCCTGACCTCGAGTCTTGCGCGGATTCACCGTGAGGTGGGGCGCGAAGCATAGACAGAGGCATTGGTGGGCCGGGTATGGAGCTTCGAAAAAACGATCCGGGGTGCCGACCTTGTTGTCAGGTGGGGAAGGCAACACTCTGGGCAGGCGCTAGCGCGAGCCTGACAGGGACCCCGCGTAGTCGCAGACCCCGTGCACGCTAAGAAACTTCATGTTCGAGAACCGGGAGAACTCCGCACTGTCTGCGCCTGAGAAGGCAGCAGACCGGCCAGAGAAGGCGAACCGCAGTAAGGCTGGCATGAACGGTGAGGAGAAGTCGGACTGCGCCATAGTACCAGAGAACCAGTCGAACGAGGGAGGTGAGCCAAGGCCGCCTGCGGAGGCTGGGGAGGGAAGGGTGCGGACCAAGGGGAACACGGGCCAGAACCACACGCACCCGACACAGGGCGGGAGAAAGCGCGTGTTCCGGGGACTGGCTGGTGTGCGCGAAGCAGCGAAGGAGAGGAAGAAGGAACGGTTCACCGCTTTACTTCACCATCTGACAGTGGATCTGCTACGAGAGAGCTTCTACCCCCTGAAGCGGGAGGCTGCTCCAGGAGTGGACGGAGTCAGGTGGAAGGAGTACGAGGAGGGGCTGGAGGGTCGGCTTGCCGGACTCCATGACCGCATTCATCGAGGCGCCTACCGGGCGCAGCCATCACGGAGGGTGTATATTCCGAAAGCCGACGGGCGGCAGCGTCCGTTGGGGATCGCGGCATTGGAGGACAAGATAGTACAACAGGCCGCGGCCACGATTCTCAGTCAGATTTATGAGAACGACTTTATGGGATTCTCCTATGGGTTCCGGCCGGGACGCAGCCAGCATCAAGCGCTGGATGCGCTAACGGTAGGGATCACGCGGAAGCGAGTGAACTGGGTGCTGGATCTGGACATTCGAGGGTTCTATGACAACATGGGCCACGAATGGACGATCAAGTTTGTACAGCACCGGGTGGCAGATCCGTGGATGCTGCGTCTGATCCAGAAATGGCTAAAGGCGGGAGTATCCGAGGATGGGGAGTGGTCGGAGAGTAAGATAGGGACGCCACAAGGGGCGGTGATCTCGCCATTGCTGGCGAATATCTATCTGCACTACGCATTCGATCTCTGGGTGGAGGCATGGCGGAGGAAGGTGGCGCGCGGCGAGGTAATCGTGGTGCGCTACGCGGACGACGCAGTGCTGGGCTTTGAGCACCGGGAAAGGAAATCTGGACACCCATCATCTTATGCAAATTGGGTGTCCACAATCTCTCGTCTGAAATGATGGACAGGGAGCCACGGTTTTAGGGCTTCAATATGTATTCAGCCGACGGCGGCGGACCTATGTGAGCTTCGACTTTCGCGCAATGTCCCTAAGGCTAGGATTCTGTAGATCCTGTTCTAAAATCATACTTTCCGGATCCAGGTTTACTATTTTGTCCTTTCCGTCAAGCCTGACCCTAATCCCTATGCGATACCGGCAAAGACGGATAATAACGCCCGGAAAAGCCTCCACTCGCCGACCGGTCAAGAAGGAGCGACCGGGAGAATGGAACCCTATTCGCAGGCGCCACACGACATTCTAGAACCTTCAGTGGATCATCCGTGTGAGAGCGAATCCACAGAACCATTGCTTTGAATCTGCGTGTGTTCTTTGCCGCTTCGGGTATGATCCGCTGATCCTCCATCCCTCGCCAGCCAGCTCGGCAAGAGCGGTTTCCTTGTCTATCCAAGTCCGTGCTGCTTCTGGCGGCTCATTCTTGTTGTCCGTCAGTAAGAGCCAAACTCCCCTGTGAAATCCCAACCAGGCATACCGCATAAGAACCTCCGCACCCATAATGTTTCGCCCGACGGCTCTGTATTTCAGAAAATCTGAAGCAGACTACGGAATTCCCGCGCGGTTGCCATTTCTAACTCGCGATCCGTCGCTGAATGCGTTAAGATCAATTCCGGCTTCCCAAGCTATTGGTTAAAACCTAACCCGGACAAGCCGGAAGCAAAAAGGTATAAAGTTGGATGTTCGCAAAATCTCATGAAATCCAATAACCATGCGCGTTCCCAGAGGCGGGGAAAAATTGAATGCCCTAAAACACTCAATTTATCCGGTAAGGTACTAATAACTCTTGACGATACGACGCGCAGAATACTCAGCCGTTATCTGAGCGATATACGGCAGCTCCCGAATGAATCCGCTAAAACGCACCGCTTCTCTTCGCTCGTTTCGGAGCTGTTTCCTGGCTCGACCGCGGCAACGGAATTTGCGGCAGGCGTCGAGAAGCTTGTCCGGATTGACACCACTGGAGGTGGAAGCAAACGCGGGTTTGTCGATGCCTATCACGGCAACGCCGTCATCGAGTTTGAGAACTCAGTCAAGGCCACTGAAGCACATGCGCTGGAACAGCTTAGGGAATATACGTCCGCTCTCTGGAATGCCGAAGGCAGGGGTAAGCGTCAATTCGTCTGTGTCTTAAGTGACGGCATCATCTGGAAAACCTACCGCCCCACCATGAAATTTACCAAGGGCCGCTTGACTCCCGAGGATGTCGAGCTTCAAAAGCTTCGCGACCTCACCCTTAGTGAGGAAACGCTAGCCGATTTTTGGATATGGCTAACAAGCCTTCTTTTCCGCCCGTCGAGAACGGAGCCGACTGCCGAACGCTTCCGGGTAGATTTCGGAGCCACCAGCCCCGCCTTTGCCGACGCGCTCGAAGCTCTCTCACACGCCTGGGACCTTGTAGCCGTTTCTCCTGAACCTCGCCTTGCGTTCGAAACATGGCAGCGCTACCTCACCGTCACCTACGGCCACCTCGCAGACCAACAGTCGGACGACTTGCTCCGCCTCTTCCTGAAGCATACCTATCTCGCATCGCTTGCCCGCCTTCTCATTTGGGCATCGCTATCCGAGGGCAAGACCACATCCACTCTCCGCGAAACCGCTAAGGAAATTTTCTCGGGCCGTTTTTTTGAGGAGCAGCGCATCGAAAACCTTGTCGAAAATGATTTTTTCCAATGGGTGCGCCGAGCTAAGGCCGAGTTCATCCTTGCGCCGGTGTGGGAGCGCACGCTCTCGCAGCTAGAAACCTACGACCTCGCGCACCTAAACCAGGACGTGCTTAAAGGCGTCTATCAGGAGCTCGTAGATCCTAAAGACCGCCACGACCTGG
>JBEKYG010000548.1:0-4272 GCA_049511215.1 Acidobacteriota bacterium
ACCAAAAGCCGTTGAGGTTGTACGGGAGGCGGGGCTCGACGTTCCGATGATTACCGCCGGGATCGTCGACACGAGCTCTCCCCATGCGGAGACGATCATTCGTACAGCTGGCGAGCTCGACATTGACCGCTACAGGTGGGGTTGGTTCAGCTGGTCCGATTCCGCAAAGACGCCTGATCTTTCTAACTTCCACCAAAGCATTGAAAGAAGCCCCGCACTTGTAATCAACGTTCCCGAGCGAATCGCACAGCTGAAGGAGCGGGTGAAGGCGCTGGCGGAGTTGAACCGGAAGTACGGAGTTTGTGCAATGTACCACCATCATTCCGGTTCGATGGTGGGCGCTTCCGTATGGGATCTGTGGCTACTGATCAAAGATCTAGACCCCCGATGGGCTAGCAAGCCAGGAGAGACGCCCGAATCGAACGCTCCCAAGCCATCCAGTGGGGACAGGTGTTAGGAGTGAGGCCGGTTGGGGGGCGGGAAACAAACCACAGAAGTCCTCGGCAGGGCTAAAACGAGCCGCGATGCCACTCCAAGACAGGCCATTTCGATTTTACTTGACACGGGGGGGGCGAGTGTATAGTTTTTGGCCGGGCGGAGGCTCAATATCGGAAATTCCCGTTAAGAGGGGAGTCACACCTCGCCTTGGATTTCGGTAGGTGAAGGAGATCTGGATTATCAAATTAGACGGCAAAGTGAGTTTGATCACCGGCGGAGCTGGGGGGATAGGTACGGCGACCGCCTTGCAATTGGCTCGCCTCGGCTCGGATATCATGATCATTGACCAGCAGATCGATGGTAGAGCCAAGGCAATCAAGGGGAAAATTGAGTCCCTAGGGAGGCGCTGCCTTCTGCTAGCGGCGGACATGAGCGCTCCAGAGGAAGTGACGCGGTCGGTTCATGAGACCGTCGCCCAAATGGGGAGCGTTGATGTTCTAGTTCACGCAGCGGGTGGAGGTGTTCCAGGAAGCCTATTACAAGTTACTCCTGAGGCATGGTACGGGGCCTTTAATATCCACGTGCACGCGATATTTCATCTCTGCCGTGCCGCTGTCCCCTTCATGAAAAAGAAACGGGAAGGAGCAATCGTCCTGATCTCGTCGGCAGCTGGCAGCCGAGGTTGCTTGGGTGCAATCGCGTACGGAGTGGCGAAAGGCGCTCTTCCCCAATTCGCTCGTTCTCTTGCTCGCGAACTCGCTGATGACAATATTCGTGTCAACGCTGTTTCGCCCGGGATTATCCGTACACCCTTTCAGGATTACCTCACTCCTGAGCAGGTAAAAAACAATATCGAAAACCGGATCCCTCTTCATCGCGAGGGAAAACCTGAAGACGTCGCCGAGGTGATCGCAATGCTGGTTGCCCACGACTTTATTACGGGTGAGACGATAGCCGTTGACGGCGGAATGGCCATGCGGATCGTGTAGGCTCCCCTGGGAAGCGTCGGGGTTCCCGCGGCCTCCCAAGGATCATGCACATCGAAAGGTATTCTGAAGCTATTTCGAGTCCATGAACTCTTCGCCTCCGCGACTGCGATGGCTCATGATCACTCTCGTGTTTGCAGCGACAGCGATCAATTACTTGGATCGCCAGGCCCTGTCGGTTGTAGCGCCGGTCCTAATCGACCAATTCCACCTGACTAATACAGCATATTCGAGAATCATCTTCGCCTTCATGCTCGCCTACACAATCATGAATGGTGCCGCGGGTCCAATCATCGACAGGTTGGGCACACGCCTCGGCTATGCACTAACCACAGCGTGGTGGTCGGCCTCGGCGATGCTCCATGCCCTGGCAACGGGGGCGTGGTCTCTCGCCTTTTACAGATTTTTGCTGGGCATGGGTGAAGCAGGCAACTGGCCGGCGGGTGTAAAGGTGGTTGCGGAATGGTTACCTGTTTCGGAGCGTGCCCTTGCCTCAGGGATATTCAATAGCGGCTCAGCGGCCGGAGCGATCTTGGCCCCGCCCGTCGTCGCGTGGATTGTCCTGAAGAGCGGATGGCGGATGGCATTCCTCTTTGTTGGCACTACAGGCTTCATGTGGTTAATAGCCTGGATGATGCTATATCATACGCCCGAGAGACCCCAGCAGGAAAAGCTTCCGCGAGCTATTCTACCGGTGCGGTTGTTTTCGAACCGATTTGTTTGGAGTTTCACCGTCGCGAAAATCTTTCTTGACCCTGTGTGGTATTTCTACATCTTTTGGTTTCCTGCCTACCTGAAACAGTCACGCAACTTCGACCTGGCATCGATTGGGAGGTATGCGTGGATACCGTTCTTAGTCGCCGGAGGGGGTAATCTATTGGGGGGCTGGCTCGCGGCAGCCCTCATCCGACGAAGAGTCCCTCTGACTCTGGCGCGAAAAGCCTCCGTAACCGTCTTCGCTGTCATGATGACTTCCGCGATTCCGGCAGTGCTGGCTGATGATGTCCGCATGTCGATCGCACTGGTGTCCGTAGCGATGGTGGGATATACGGGTGTTACAGCGAATATGCTAGCGATGCCAGCGGACGTTTTTCCGAAAGAAATCGTGGCATCGATCTGGGGCTTGGCAAGCATGGGTTCTGGGTTCGGAGGTATGGTGTTCGCACTGATTACCGGGTGGCTCGTCGACCGTTATTCTTACGTTCCTGTCTTCATGGGATTTGGCTTAATCCCTCTCATCGCGATTTTGATCATTTGGTTTCTGCTGGGGCCTCTTTGTCCGGAATCTGGTGAAAGAGCCCTCAGGCCTGCGTGAAGTCGGGTGAAAGCTGACAACGTCGGGAGCCCTCGGAGGGGAGATTTGCTGGCCATCGCCGCGCGGATTTTGAGGCAAGTCTCTGCGAACCGAAGAAGGTCATATTTTCTGGATGTCAGAACCAGAACTGTTGAATGTAATCTCGGGAGCTTCTGTGGCTGATTCATCGATGAAGGCCCTGATGTTGGAAGATTATCGAAAGCTCGCGATCGTTGATTTTTCCAAGCCGGCAGTTGGAGCTTCAGAAGTTCTGGTGCAAGTGAAGGCATGCGGGATCTGTGGCAGCGACGTTCATGGCTACGATGGCAGCACCGGTCGTCGCATCCCGCCGCTGATCATGGGCCACGAAGCCTCGGGCGTGGTCGCTGAAGTTGGCGATGCCGTGAGTCAATTCCGGCCGGGCGATCGCGTTACATTCGATTCAACAATTTACTGCGGCCACTGTTTCTATTGCTGTCGAGGGCGGACGAATCTTTGTGAGAGTCGGCAGGTCCTGGGAGTTTCGTGCACGGACTACCGTCGTCTGCCGGGGATGGTGGCGAGAACTGAGGATGTACACCATGCGAGCCAGCGCGGCTGGTTGAAGAACGGAAACCCAGTGGGGGGATCGATCCCAATTCGGCGCCCCGCTGCGGAACCAGCAGGACTTTTCAACGAAACCGACTGGTCCAACGGTTGTGTCCAACCGAGATCTGCGGCACCCTTTCAAGGAGCCTCGCGAACTGGCACCCGCTCATGGCCTTCTCCAACCGGCCCCCACCCAATCCGCGACGGGCGTCGATGGGGCCGCCCGGTTCTCGCGCGGTCGGGTAGGACCGTGGCGCGGTCCGGACTTCGAATGATGCCGGCGTTTCCACGGCCCTCCCTAAAATTCCGTACGGCGGGTTCTCCCTCGGTACGGCTTCAAGGTCGGTTTATCAGGCGGGGCCTTCCCGGTCTAACACCCGGAATACCCAGCCTCATGCGGTACAACCCATCGGCGGTGGACATATACAGACTCTTGTAGTCAGGGTCACCCCATGCGAAATCGCGCGGCTTGTTGGGTGCATCCCGGTCGTAAGCGATTAGGGCGCGAGAGAAGGTAAAAATCGTTCCCAAATGCTTGCCTTCAGAGGAAATGACTGGGACGCCACCCGGACCCGCGATGTACAAATTGCCTTGCTGATCGACTGCGATGCCGCAGGGGTGCTCTCTGCCGGGCAGACTCGTCATATCGAAGAAAACCTTGCCATTCGACAACGTGCCGTCTGCATTCGCCTCGTAACGCATGACTATCTTTCTTGCGTGATCGATCACGTAGAGGTACTTCTCATCGGGTGAGAGGGCAATCCCGAAAGGCATTGTCAGGTCCTTGCTGACCAATTGCAGCTTGCCCTTATAGAGGGAGTAGACTCCGCTGTAAGGCAAATCTGGTTGGGGGGGGTTAAACCACTTCGGCATGCCGGAACGCGGGTCGGTAAAATAGAGTGTACCGTCAGAACGATACACGAGACCGTGTGGGCCGTTCAAAGGCTTTTTCTCATAACTCTCCGC
>JBEKYG010000549.1:0-4264 GCA_049511215.1 Acidobacteriota bacterium
AGCGCACTGGCCCAGGCCCGGCAGGAAAATAAACTCGTCTTCATCGACTTCACCGGTTACACCTGCACGAACTGTCGCTGGATGGAAGCCAACATATTCACACTCCCTGCCGTCTACAACGGCCTGCAGAAATACGTCAGACTGCAGCTTTACACCGACGGCGAGGGGAAGCAGTATGAGGATAATCAGAACTATCAGAAAGAGAAGTTCGGAACCGTGGCGCTGCCGCTGTATGCCATCCTCGACTCGCAAGGAAGCAAACTCGCCACCTTTCCCGGCATGACGCGAAATGCAGCCGAGTTCGTGCGCTTCCTGAGTGCACCCTTGGCGACTGCCACCCCAATGGCTAGCGGAGGACGAAAATAATGGCGCTGATCCCGACCACGGCCCACAGTGCCATCTTCGCCAAGCGGGAATGATCCCGCTTCCAACCGTGCCAAATGCGCGCGCACACAAGCATCAGCAGGATCAGCGCAATACTCAGAAGAAAACAGGCCACGTACCCTGCCTCCCGGCCCAGAATAGAGGCGACCCGTGGCTGCCGCAGGACGCTGAAGATCAACATCAGGTGCGCGCAGTAAACCAACAGCGACTCCTGGCCCGCCAGTCGAATCGCGCCCGGAATCCAACCCAGGCGCTTCTCCATGAAGTAAAATCCGGCGCAGAGAATCATCACGCAGGCGAAACGGATCACCACATACAGCGGGCTGGTTTTATAAAACCCGACATTCCAGGCGCTGAAGAGCGGCAACTGACGCACGGCCAGCGCAGCGACGATGGCTGCCAGAGAAATCAATAAGGCGCGGCCCATGTAGCCCGCGTCTCGCTGCTTTGCCACCGCGTTCAGGAATAAATGCCCGGCACAGCTCCCGGCCATGACAAAGCTGATCCAGGGGAAGACTGGGAAAAGCGATACGCCGTGCGGGTTCAGAAACATCGCCAGAAACAGGGGCATGTGGCCGGTGAAATCGTGCGCCCAGACCCATGGCGTGACCAACGCGGCGCCCACTCCCAAAGAGGCCGCGGCCCAGACAAAAAGCGCCTGTTTGCGTGTCAATAGGATCAAACCATCGATCGCCAACAAAGACACGACGATGCACTGCAGGACATCAACCTGGAGCGCTGATTTCCAGAATGCCTGACCCTGTGAAACCAGAAATTTGCTCAACCCGAAGTGAGGGAGATGGAGAAAGTAAGCCACGATGAAGATAAAGCCCAGCCGGCGAATCTGTTTCCAGAAAACGGGACTCAAGCGGAGCCAGTTCTGCCACTGCCTGCGCGCCTGAAGCACAATCGAAAACCCCGAGGCGAACAAAAACGCGGGTGCCACCAGACCGTTCACAAAGGACAGCCAGAAGAAAAAACTGCTCTTGCGTCCGGCCAGCGGCAGATAGGCGTTGACTACGTGCGTCTCGACCATGACAATAAGCGCCATTCCCCGCAGGAGATCGATGAATGCGTAACGTTGTCCGCCGGTAGCTGGCGTCGTGGTTTTCATGATAGAGTACGGATCCTAGCAAGGATACCAACGCTGGAAACGCCGGGAGCCGATGGAGAATTACTAATCAGTTCATAAATAGGCGGACGTTTGATCAAAAAATGAGGATCTAGACGGAGGTCGTGATCGCATTGGGTGGCGATCATCGGGATCGGGGTCGCAATCGCAGTCGCTATCGGCTTTTGCAGACCCATACAACCGATTGCGACTGCGATTGCGACTGCGATCCCGATACCGATACCGGCGGATATGGTGTTCTCCTCTCTTTTTGATGCCGCCAAATGTCAACCTACTTATGAACTGATCGGTAATATCCCTTTCTCGACCCCGTGTGCGCCCTGCGCTGATATGCTATTGGCGTACTATCAGGCTTTTATTTATCCCCCTGCCCGAGAGGATGCGAAAAACAATGAATATTATTAAGATCGGCCTGGTACAGATGTCGTGCTGCAGTGACCCCATGGCGAACTTGGCAAATGCCATGGAACGAGCACGCGAAGCCGCCGGCCTGGGTGCTCATATCATCTGCCTGCCTGAGTTATTTAAGACCTTGTATTTTTGCCAGGCCGAAGAGCACGTCAATTTCAGCCTGGCAGAGAAGGTTCCTGGTCCTACCACTGAGCGGCTCGGCGCGTTGGCCCGCGAACTCGAAGTGGTTTTGATCGCGTCGTTGTTCGAACGCCGCGCGCCCGGAGTCTACCACAATACGGCTGCCATTATCGATGCCGACGGCACCTACCTGGGCAAATATCGCAAGATGCACGTGCCGGACGATCCGCTTTACCACGAAAAGTTCTATTTCACCCCCGGGGATCTGGGTTTCCAGGCCTGGGACACGCGCTATGGCCGGATCGGCGTTCTTATCTGCTGGGACCAGTGGTATCCCGAGGCGGCCCGCTTGACAGCCCTGCATGGCGCCCGCATCCTGTTCTACCCAACCGCCATCGGGTGGCATCCGAGCGAGAAGGCTGAATACGGCATGAGCCAGCACTCAGCATGGGAGACGATGCAGCGCAGCCACGCCATCGCCAACGGCGTCTACGTCGCGGCGGTCAACCGAGTAGGACACGAAGGAACTCAGCCGGGCGGCATTGAATTCTGGGGCGCCAGTTTCGTCTGCGACCCCGGCGGGACGGTCCTGGGCAGAAGCCCGCATGACCGGGAAGAAACATTAATCATTCCCTGTGACCTTCAGAATGTGGATACCATCCGCACTCACTGGCCTTTTCTGCGGGATCGCAGGCTCGATGCCTATCAGGACCTGACCTGCAGGTACCTGGATTGAGAGACCACGACCCCGGCAAAGTCACGCGCAGGACGGAAATCGGTAGGGAGATTGGGGACAATAGTCCCTGCGCCGGGGCGCACCCGACGACGGATGAAAAGGCTATGCTCCCTCTAGGAGGCGATCATCGGTATCGGTATCGGGGTCGCAATCGCAGTCGCGATCGCAATCGGCTTTTGCGGACCAACAAGACCGACTGCGACTGCGATTGCGACTGCGATACCGATACCGACGTTTTTGGCTTTCTGCTTCTATTTTCAGAGCAGTCTCATTTTTCCCAATCCCTTCTCGAATCTGCCGAGATTCTCCCGGCGAAAAAAGGGTTGTCTCCAATCTCGTGCACCAACAACAGACTTCCGCTGCGATCGCTTGAAATCGTGATAAATTATGGGTGCGTTACTCATAAGGGCAATCAAATGAATATTCCGCGATGACTTTTCGGCGTTGCCGGCATTAGGAAATCCCATATGACAAGTGCACTTACCTTATTGAGCGCGATCTCGAGAGTAGATCCCGCACATGCCGCATTAATGGCACCGGGAGGGCCGACAGTAACCTATGGATCTCTGCACGAGCAGGTCGAGCGGCTGGCGGGCTATCTGCAGCGCGCAGGAATCTCGCGCGGCGACCGCATTGCCATGGTGCTGCCGAATGGCATCGAGGCGGTAGTCGGCTTCTTGGCGGCAGCGACAGCAGGCACGGCCGCGCCTCTGAACCCCGGCTACAAGCTCGAGGAGTTCCAGTTCTATCTGTCCGACACCAAAGCTAAAGCCTTGATTGTGCCGGCAGGCGGGGCAGAACAGGCCCGGCAAGCAGCAGGCCCGGAGACGCTGCTCATCGAATGCGGAATCGATGTCGGGGGCTCGGTTCAATTCGTCACTCCGGGACAGGTAAGATCTCTGGGGGAGCTCGATCCGTCCTCGTCCGAGGATGTGGCACTGGTGCTGCACACGAGTGGCACCACGAGCCGTCCCAAACGGGTTCCGCTCAAGCACGCCAACCTGGTGGCTTCGGCGTGTAATATTGCCCGTTCGTATGCGCTGACATCGGCGGACGTTTCCATGTGCGTCATGCCGCTATTCCATGTGCACGGGCTGGTCGGCTCCATACTATCTTCGTTGCTCGTGGGAGCGGCTGTGGTGGTGCCGCCCGGATTCAACGCGTTGTCCTTCTGGCCTATGGTTCAGGCGCACCGTGCGACCTGGTATTCGGCGGTTCCGGCAATCCAGCAAATGCTTTTAGCACGCATGCGTGAGGGGATCCGTCCAGCTGGCGCCGACGGCCTCCGTTTCATCCGCTCGTGCAGTTCCGCCCTGGCGCCCGCCACCATGGCCGAGATCGAGCGTCGCTTCGGCGTGCCGGTGCTGGAAGCCTACGGCATGACCGAGGCATCGCACCAAATCGCTACCAATCCACTGCCGCCGGCCGAACGCAAGCCGGGAACGGTGGGGCTCGGGAGTAATGTCGAAATCGGAGTCATG
>JBEKYG010000550.1:0-4258 GCA_049511215.1 Acidobacteriota bacterium
AAATCAACGACTTACTGACTCTTAACTCTCCTTAAATCTCCCGAGAGGGACAAACGTATGAGAACTCATCACATTTTCGGATTTTTCGTGATCTTCGTGCTGGTGGTGTCGGTTCCGGCGGCCTTGGCACAGACAGGCTCGATTACCGGAACGGTAAAGGATAGCTCCGGCGGAGTCTTGCCGGGAGCCATGATCACAATCACAAACACGGGGACGAACGCTCAGCGCAGCACTCCCTCCGACGAGCGTGGCGGTTACACCGTGACGCTGCTTCCCGTCGGCGCTTACAGGATTCAGGCCGAGTTGTCCGGTTTTAAGACCGGCCTGGCGGAAAACATCATGCTCAATGTCGATGCCAGGCTGCGCATCGATTTCACGCTTCAGGTCGGTGGCATCAGCGAAAAAGTGGTCGTGACCGGCGCCGCTCCTCTGGTGCAGTCGGAAACCTCATCGGTCGGGCAGGTGATGGACAATCAGAAGATCACTGAGCTTCCGCTGAACGGGCGCCAGTTCGAATCGCTCTCACAGCTCGTGCCGGGTGCGGTTTCTCCCGCGCCCGGATCCAGTTTGAGCGCCCGGGGCGGTTTCAATGCCGGTGGCGCGCGTGAAACCCAAAACGACTTCACCTTGGATGGAATCAACAACAATGACGCAGCGACCAACAACTTCGCGCTCCGGCCGATCGTGGATGCGATTCAGGAGTTCAAGGTGCTGTCGAATTCCTACTCCGCCGAATTCGGGCGCGGCGGGGGCGCTCAGGTGACGGTAACGACCAAGAGCGGCACCAACAGTTTTCACGGGGCAGTTTGGGAATTCCTGCGCAACGACAAACTGGACGCGAAGGACTTCTTCAACACGACCGGGAGCAAAACGCCGTTACGGCGCAACCAGTTCGGCGGCACGATCGGCGGTCCGATCGTGCATGACAAGATGTTCTTTTTCGTCGCCTATGAAGGCATGATCCGGCGGCAGGTGTACACCAGTCTACAGCAGGTGCCCTCGGCGGCGTTTCGGCTGGGGGGCTTCTCCGCACTGACGACGAGCCTGAAGAACCCGTTTGTGTCTGGGACGACGTTTACGGGCAACCAGATTCCCTCAGGTTTGATCAATCCGGTAGCGCAGAAGATGATCGCTCTGCCAGCGTGGCCGACTCCCACCCCGGGTTTGACCGGCGCCTCGAATTACCTTGCGAATCTTCCTTATCCGGACGATGTGCATAATATCAACGGCCGCATCGACTACCGTATCAGTAACTCCAACACGCTGTTTGGAAGGTATGGTCTGACCCATGACCTCCTGAAGTCACCCTGTCCCAGCATCTCCCAGATCCCTATTTGTGTGCCGGGCTATGGGACGACGGATACCACGACGGCGCATAACTTCTCCCTTTCGGATACGCACGTGTTTTCCAACCGATTCGTGAACGAAGTACACGCGGGGTTCAACCGCTACCAAGAGCCTCGACTTCCCTTTAATGCGAACACCAATGATCTCGGTACCCAACTCGGAATTCCGACCCCAGGGCTTCCGGTGCTGTGGGGCATGCCAAACTTTTCAGTGACAGGTTTTAGCGCCATTGGGGATATCAACTCGCAGCCGCGCGTCGCCAATACTTACCAGGCGGGGGATAGCATCAGCTATAACAAAGGAATGCATGCGATGCGCGCGGGCTTTGATTTCCGCAAAATCGAATTCAATGCGACCCAAGGGCAACGCGGAGCATTTACTTTCACCGGAACGTGGACGGGAAATGCCTTCGCGGACTTCCTGCTGGGCTTGCCCGCGACAACCAGCCGCGATCTCACGTCGGACAACCTCAAATATCATCGTCTCGATTCTTTCAACCTTTTCTTCCAGGACGACTGGAAGGTCATCGAGCGGCTGACGCTCAACATAGGCTTGCGCTACGAATACAACACACCCGACGTTGACAAATAGGATCGGTTCGCGGATTTCAACGTCAATACCTCGCAGGTCTGGATCGCCAACCAGAACGGGGCCCCGCGCGCTCTCTACTATCCCGACAGGAACAATTTCGGACCAAGGTTCGGGCTTGCCTATCGCCCGAGCAACTCCTCGAAATTCGTTCTTCGCGGCGGATACGGCATATTTTATGACCTGGCCATGATGGGCAACGACATGGACCCGATCCGGAAGTCTCCGCCGTATGCGCAATCCGAAACCTATATCGCATCTCCAACCAATCCGAATGCTCTCACCATGTCGAATCCGTTTCCCTCGTCTCAATTATCGACGTCGGTTTTTGGCTACCCTTCGATCAGTCCCGATTTCCGCGACGCCTATATTTAGAACTGGAACGTGGGGCTGCAGCGCGAGTTCACGCAAAACATGGTGTTCGAACTCGGTTATGTTGGCAGCAAGGGCACCCGGCTGGTCAGACAGTACGACATCAACCAGGCATATCCGGGGGTGACGGGCACCGTGCAATCGCGCCGGCCGTTTACGCAGTATGGCTCGATCATGTTGACTTCGAGTACCGGAAACTCGACGTACCATGCACTCGTCGCCAGACTGGAGCGGCGGTTCTCAGGAGGACTTTCCTTCCTGGCTTCGTATACCTACGGCCACTCGATCGATGATGGTTCCGGGCTGAGCGCGGGTCTTAATCAGGATGCGAGGAACCTGGCCGCCGACCGGGGAAACTCGAACTTTGACGCGCGGCATCGGCTCGTTGTCAGTTATATCTATAACCTGCCTTTTGGACGCGGCATGCACTTCCTGAAAACGATGCCATCCCCGCTTAACTTCGTGCTGGGCGGCTGGCAACTTTCTGGGATCAGCACGCTCCAGTCCGGACGGCCGATCTTCGTCACGCTGGGCACTGACATCAGCAAGACGAGTACCAACCGCGATCGCCCCAACGTGGTCTCCGGCCTGGACCCGCTGATTGAAGGCAGCACCTCGAAGACGGTCTTCTTGAACAAAACCGCTTTTGCGAGCCCGGCTGCCGGGACGTTCGGCAACGCCCCCCGCAACTATTTCAACGGCCCGGGAACGAACAACTTCGATATTACGCTGGGCAAGAATTTCAAGACGGAGAAATTTGGAATCCAATTCCGGGCGGAATTCTTCAACGCGTTCAACCACCCGTGGTTGGGCCAGCCGGTCGCGAGCTGGACCAATGGCGCCTTTGGAACGATTACCAGCACACTCGGAAGCAACCGGCAGATTCAGTTCGGTTTGAAGATTACCTATTAGGACGTCTGACTCCACCTAGCGGCGGCTGTTCGCGCGCCGCTACGTGATTCCCCTTCTTGGGCAACGCCCGCGTACCAGCCCATTCAATGAGGCACAAAAAGATGAGAAACAAATTTGCCTTGGCGATCATGACTCTCTTGCTGCCCATCGCGATTTGGGGGGATCCCCGCCGGGCCGTGCAAGCAAACGCAGAGATCCAGAAGCCGACCAACAACGGTGGTGATGGGAGCACTCCGTATCCTGGATTTACTGGGGACCCGTATACTCGCGACCCACGCCAGCTCATTACCCAGGAATATTTCGGCAATGAATGGGTTAATTATCTGCCCGAGGATTCATCTGTTCCCTCTCCTTATGCCCATCACGGCTATATCGCCGGCTCGACTGCTCAATTGACCCCGTACTCCGGTCCCAAGGGAACTTATGATTACTTCTCTACCCTTGCAAAATCGTCTCCCCGGGTGAAGATGTGGAATATAGGCAAGTCACACGCCGGCCTGGACATGTATATCGTCGCGGTGGCGAGTGCCGACACAATCAAACGGTTGGACCAATACCAGCAGAACCTGCAGAAACTCGCCGATCCCCGGAAGCTTGGATACCCCGCAAAACAAATGGATGCGGATGCAGCGGCGGAGAATCTGATCGTCGATGCCGCAAAACTGAAGCCGATCTTCTGGATCTTTGGCAAAGTCCACTCCAGCGAGACCGGCGGCGGTGAAATGCTCATGGAGCTTGCCTACCGGCTGGTTGTCGATAAACGGCCGATCTTTGACGAGATTCGGAACAATCTGATTGTATTCATCACCGATCCTAATCCGGATGGGACGGACATGGTGGCGAATTGGGTCAATCATTATGCGAAGGACCCGGTATGGAAAAGCAGAGAACCGTCCACGTCGGGACCCACCGCCGCCATGCCCTTCTATAACTGGTATACCCAACACGACGATAATCGTGACACCTTCGTCAACTCGCAGCCGGAATGGGAAAATCTGATCAAAGCAAACAATGAATGGCCGGTTCAAGTGCAGCTGCA
>JBEKYG010000551.1:0-4249 GCA_049511215.1 Acidobacteriota bacterium
CGAAAGCATTCCATCGGCACTGAGGCCGGAGCACATTCAGGCGGTATTGATGAAGACACGCCAGGATCGATCTCGAACGGGTTTGCGAGACTATGCAATCTTGATGCTGCTCTCCACCTACGGATTGCGGGCCGGAGAGGTCACGGCGCTCCAGTTGGACGACGTGGACTGGCAAAAGGAAGTACTTCGAATTCGGCATTCCAAAACGGGAGTGCAGTCCGAATTGCCGTTGCTGGTTCCTGTAGGCGACGCCATTCTGGATTACCTGCAGAAGGGCCGTCCCCGAACACCAGAGCGTCGAATCTTTATCCGCGCTCGCGCTCCCTACCGGCCCTTTCAGAGCGGCGCGAGTTTGTACACACCTATTCAGCGCCGGCTCGCGGCCGCTGGTGTCGAGCCCGCGGGTAAACGAGGACCCCATGCCTTCCGTCACGCACGAGCGGCAAGTTTATTGCGTGCCGCAGTGCCAGTGAAGGAGATCGGCGACATCTTGGGCCATCGGGCCGCGGCTTCCACGGCCGCTTACCTGAAGCTCGCAACCGAGGATTTACGCAGTATCGCTTTGGAGATTCCGGTGGAGGTGAAACCATGAAGCCGTATCTGGATGCCGACGCCGCCATGCCACGCCTCTACGTCCAGCACCTCCACTTGCGCAATCCGGCCACGCGCCACGTCTATCGCTGCATTCTGAGTGGATTCCAGCGCTTCATTCGGGAACATCACAGAAGTGAACCCATCTCGCTGGAAGTCGTACAGGATTGGTTGCGCGATAGGATCCTGAGGTGGCCCCTTCATCTTGTGATCCACCGGGCCAGTTTGGTGGACCGCTTTCTGGATTGGATGATCGACACGGGATCTCTCTCGATCAATCCGTTCGGGCAACTGCGAAAGCAATACACTCAACCAAGCAGGCGAACCACGGCGCCGATTGTGCGTGCCTTGTTGAGTCCTGACCCTGCCGGGGCACTCCAGCAGTTACGGCCACTGCCCCGTTTCGGAAGCTATCTTGACGCAGCGATGCGTGAACACGTGGCGTTGATGAAGTCGATGGGATACCGCTACGACACGTATGAGCAGGGCCTGCTCCGCTTCGATAGGTTTCTCCAAAACCGCCCCAGCCTCTCTGGCCAACCATTGAAGGCGTTGGTGCGGGAATGGGTCGACAGCGGTTCAACAGCCCAACATGCCCTGGAACGTAATACGATCGGCAGAGTTCTTTCCAAGGCTCTCCGCCGCAAAGACTCTGCAATCGAAGCCGTTCCGTTTGATCGGCGTCTTCAACAGCAGGTTCGGCGGATGTATCGCCGTCCATATATCTACTCTGAAGACGAGGTGCGGCGACTGCTCGAAACAGCGCGGCGATTCCCTTCGCCGCATTCACCGCTGCGGCCACAAATGCTCTACACCATGCTGGCCTTGGCGTACTGCGCGGGACTTCGCCTGGGTGAGATCGTTCATCTGAATGTGGGCGACATTCACCTGGGTGATGAAACCATTGACATCCGTGACAGCAAATTTTTCAAGTCACGCCGGCTTCCGCTTGCCCCCAGCGTCATCGCCGCGCTACGGGATTATCTGGATGCCCGCAAGCTGGCAGGTGCGCCAGATGCCCCGTCATCCGGTTTGTTCTGGCATCAGCAGGCCTCTGGCCGATACTCCCACGTGATGACAGGAAAGCTGCTCGTGCGGGTCCTGCGTCTCTCGGGCCTCAAGCCCGCACAGGGACGCGCCGGGCCGAGGATTCATGACCTGCGCCATGCCTTCGTTGTGAACCGCATGCTCGCTTGGTACCGGCAAGGCATCAATCCGCAGTCCCGTCTCCCATATTTGGCCACTTATCTCGGCCATAAGGACATTAACTCAACGCTGGTTTACCTCACCATCACCCAAGAACTGCTTCAGCAGGCAGGCGAGCGATTCCGAGCTTCTGCATCGGCGGTCCTTGCCAGTTTGACGGGAGGCCGCGCATGAAGCCAATTTCGTTTCCTCAATTACTCCACGCCTTCTTTCACGGCTGGTTGGCGGAACAGCGCAACGTCACGCGTCACACCGTCCGCTCCTATCGTGACAGTTGGCGGTTGTTCCTTCGGTTCGTCGCTGCGCGGAAAAGCAAATCCGTTGCGCAGCTCGATCTAAAAGATCTGACTGCCGCCGAAGTTTTGACATTTCTTCAACATGTTGAGCAAGAACGGAAGGTCTCGATTGGAACTCGGAACTGCCGATTGGCCGCGCTCCGCAGCTTTTTTGGTTTTCTGGCCGACCGTGAACCTCTGGCCGCAGCTCAGTGTGCTGAGGTGCTACGCATACCCACAAAACGGGCGCCGCAACCCGCACTCTATTATTTGGAGGATAACGAAGTCGGCGCCATTCTCGCCCAGCCGGACCGCTCGAAGATTGAGGGCCAGCGGGACCATGTTCTGTTGACCGTCCTTTACAATACGGGTGCCCGCATACAAGAAGCATTGAATCTTTCTCCCCAAGACCTTCGTTTGGAATCACCCTGTCACGTTCGATTGTTTGGCAAGGGACGAAAAGAGCGAATCTGCCCCCTCTGGCCTGAAACCGTCCAGTTGCTCAAGGCTCTGTTGAAAAGGCAGCCCCGAGGGGACGACAAAACCATTTTCATGAACCGGTATGGACGTCAACTTGGAGCTGCCGGTGTGCGGTTCAAATTAAACCGATACGTGCGCACCGCTGCCACAACCGTTCCATCACTTGTCGGCAAACGAGTCTCGCCGCACACGTTCAGGCACTCGACAGCAGTTTCTCTTGTAGCAGCCGGCGTCGACGTAACCGTCATCCGCAGCTGGCTCGGCCATGCCAGCCTCGACACCACGAACCACTATGCGCGGGCCAACGTTGAAACAAAGCGCCAAGCTCTCGAAAAAGTAGGCGCATCCGCCAGAGCTATGAAACCGCCTCGATGGAAATGTGATGTGGAATTGATGGCCTGGCTCGACTCACTCTGATCTGAGAACCATCCGATTATCCGAAGATGGATCTGGCCGGACACCTGTCAGTACAAGGTTCCGGCCATTTCCTTCGCATTATTCCGTCCTTGCGATTACTGAATCTCAATGTTCATTTCCACACGCTCGCGATCGATGGCCTCTATTTCGCTGACGACGGGGGCAACCTCGAATTCCATCGGGTTGGTCCCCCCAGCGACGCCGAGGTCGCCAGGGTCGCGGAACGCGTTTCCCGCGGTGTCGTCCGGCTATTGGAGCGGCGGGGGCTGGGACCACGGGTGAGCGCTGATGAGAGTGATGCGCTTCCTCAGAGCCAGCCGTTGCTCGCAGAACTATACGGAGCTTCGATCTCAGGGATCGTAGCGGTCGGCCCTCGCGCGGGCGCGCGTCTTTCGAGGGTCGGCGACGCGGTTGAAGTGGAAGATCTTCCTGCTGCAAGCGGCCGGAGCTGTGCCGTGGTTTCCGGCTTCAGCGTTCATGCAGGGGTCGGCATTTCCGCCCGCAACCGGCTGCGTCTCGAGCACCTCTTCCGCTACGCAGGCCGCCCTCCTCTGGCCACCGAGCGTCTTACGGCCTTGCCCGACGGGAGGCTGCTATATCGTTTGAAGCGCCGCTGGCGCGACGGAACCTCCCACATCATTTTCGAACCCCTGGATCTGGTTGCTCGACTGGCCGCGCTCGTCCCTCCTCCCCGTTTCAATCTGGTGAGATATCACGGCATCCTGGCTCCGTGCGCCGCCCTCAGGCGCATGGTTGTTCCACAATGTGCGCGGTATGGGCAGCCTGGTCAAAATCGGCACCCGGGCTGTTCGAACAAAGGCGGGAACTTTCCCGATGCCTCGGGAGACTCGGAGCGCAAGGGCCAATGCCGACCGCGGAACTACAGCTGGGCCGAGCTCATGAAACGTGTCTGGTCGCTGGACGTCCTTCAATGCGATCGCTGCGGCGGGCGCATGAGGATCGTGTGCGCCAACCATCCGCCTGCGGCGGTCAAGAGCATCCTGGAGTGCCTCGGCCTGCCCTCGAGGCCGCCGCCGATTGCCCCGGCGACGCCGATCACCGAGGAGTGCGCGACGGATTTGTAGGAGAAGGGCGCGCGTCTTTGCTGAGGGACGCGAGGCAAGACGGCCTGGAGGGTTGCTTATCTGCCCCGGCCTATGGGAAGAGTTGTCGAAAAATCCCGCATCCCAACGACCCCTTTGGGGTTGCAATCCTCGCGGGGACGTGATTCCGACTGCATTTCGGGATCGACTTCCCCGGAAGTTGACATAAGACCCCCA
>JBEKYG010000552.1:0-4244 GCA_049511215.1 Acidobacteriota bacterium
CACGATTTTTTCAGCGCATCTCGGTTTTGGCTGAATTCTAATCAGTCCAGCCCGGGTCCGCGGCTTTTAAGGCGCAAAAATGTATCATCCTTTACCTGGCTATGTCCGGAGGTCTGGAGTCTTTGAGCCTTTGAGTCTTGGCGGTAGATTTTGGTTGCGGCTATGCTGCCTCGTGTTATTCGAAGCTGCTTTTGCTTGCAGTGTCTGAATCGCAGCGGCGGACACTTGTCACTGGCTCAATAACGAAATGTGGGGTACATTGACCGGTCGGATTCTGTCAACGGGTGAAACAGCAGACGATGGAAGATCTAAAAGTCCTGGTCGTCGATGACGAGGTTGCCAACCTGCAAAAGCTGCGTCGCACGTTTGTCGACCGTTACCCGGTACTGGCGGCCGCGAGCGGCAGGGAGGCACTCGATCTGATCGCAAGGAATGATGACATTGCGGTCATTATCGCCGACCAGAGAATGCCCGACATGACCGGAGTCGAACTCCTGCGCCACACACGCGAGATCCTCCCGGACGCCATCCGCATCATCCTGACGGGCTATACGGACGTGGACGTCCTGATGGAGGCGATCAACGGCTGCAAGGTCTTTCGCTATGTGGTGAAACCTTGGGATCCTCCCGACCTTTTGATGACCGTCCAACGGGGCGTCGAAGCTTACCGGCTGGCTCTCGAAAACGCGAAGTTTCGCAAGGAACTCATCCGCCGTGAGCGGCTCGCGCGCGAGTTGGAGATCGCCAGCGAAATCCAGCGTTACATCCTGCCGCCCCGCTGTCCTGAGATCGCAGGCTTCGAAATCGCGGTAGAATATCATCCGGCGCGTGAGGTCGGGGGGGATCTCTATGATTTCGACTGGGACCGCGAGGCTGGGGCGCTGCAGATCGTAATTGGCGACGTGTCGGGGAAATCCATCCCGGCAGCGCTTTACGGTGCTGTGTTCAGCGGACAGCTGCGCACGCTTTTCACCCAATCGCTTTCTCCAGGTGCGACTCTCGGCCGTGCGAACTCGAGCCTGATCGCACGCTACCAGGTCAGCAACTACGTCGCCGCGGCCTGCATGCGGGTCAAGCCCGAGACCGGGGCATGCGTCCTTGCCAACAGCGGCATGCCTTTTCCTTACCTGATGCGGGAGGGAGAGATCCTGCCGCTTTCCGCCTCTGGCGTTCCGCTGGGATTGATCGAGGAAACGACCTATGACGAACTCCCTTTCCAGATAGAGGAGGGGGATCTTCTGATCTTCGCGAGCGACGGTGCGACCGATGCCATGGATCCAGAGGGACGGATGTATGAGGAGCATCGCTTTATCGAATCCATACGGCGCCATTCGTCCGAGAACGCCGTTCAGTTAGTAAAGAGCCTTTACCGGGAGATTTGCGAGTTCACACACAATTCGGATGTCCACGACGACATCACGATTCTAGCGCTCCGGCGGAGCGCATAGGCGCGAGTTCACATGCTGCTGATTAAGAATATTGGCCAAGTCATCACACTGCGCGGAGGTCCCGCGCCCCGTTGCGCACGCTCAATGTCGGAGCTAGGCATTATCGAGAACGGCGCGATTTTAATACGAGCAGAGCACATTGTCTGGGTTGGACCAACCCGGGAGCTGCCCAGGCGCGAACTGGACGCACGCTACGAGACGCTCGACGGCGTGGGTCTGGATCTGGTGGCTTTGCCCGGATTCGTCGACAGCCACACGCATCCCATCTTCGGCGGTACGCGCGCCGATGAATACGATCTCCGCTGCAAGGGGAAAAGCTATCAGGAGATTGCTGCCGCCGGGGGAGGGATCCGCGCCAGCGTGCGCCAGCTGCGGGCCGCGAGCGCCGGCCAGCTCCTGGACCGCGCGGAGCGATTTTTCGTTCAGTTTCTGGCGCACGGCACCACCACGATCGAAGCCAAAAGCGGCTATGGGTTGAGCCTGGAGGATGAGCTCAAGAGTTTGCAAGTGCTGGCGGCGCTCCGCAATCGGAGCCGGCTGGAGACACTCTCCACCTTTCTGGGCGCACACGATGTGCCGGATGAGCTGCGGGGTTCCCGGTCGGAGTATATCCGCCGGATCATCGAGGAGATGATTCCCCGCGTGGCGCAAGAGGGGCTGGCGCATTTCTGTGATGTCTACTGCGATGTGGGCTACTTCACGGTTGAGGAGTCCCGCGCCATTTTGCAGGCCGCCAAACAAGCGGGACTCGCTCTCCGCATTCACGCCGACCAGCTGGCTCACAGCGGCGGCGCCAGGCTGGCCGCGGAGCTGGGAGCACTCAGTGCCGATCACCTCGAGTGGATCGATGATGATGACATTGAGGTTCTCCGGCGCGCAGGAACCGTAGCGACCCTGGTTCCGGGCGTCACGTTCAACCTCGGGCTCACCCGCTATCCACCGGCGCGCAAGCTGATCGAGGCCGGCGTTCCGGTGGCGCTGGCAACGGACTTCAACCCCGGCTCCTGCTTCACCCTGAACATGCAACTCATTCTGTCCATCGCATGCAGCCAGATGCGGATGACTCCGGCTGAAGCGATCACGGCCGCCACCCTGAACGGCGCGCACGCGCTCGGGTTGTCCGAACGCCTCGGCAGCCTCGAGGAAGGCAAGCAGGCCGACATCGCGTTGATGAATGTGGCGGATTATCGGGAGATACCGTATTTCTTCGGCGTGAACCACTGCGCCGTGACCATAAAAAAAGGAATCATCGTCATCAACAGATTGGAGCGAATGTGAAAAGAATCGCCGAATGCGTGCCCAATTTCAGCGAAGGAAGGCGCAAAGAAGTGGTTGATGCTCTTGTGGCCGCGCTGACAAAGCACCCTGGCGTGGCGCTCCTCGACTCCGAGATGGATGGCGCGCACAACCGTTGCGTGATTTCGCTTGCGGGCGAGCCTAAAGCCCTGGCTCGCGGCGTTATCGAGGCGGTGGGAAAGGCAGTCGAGCTCATCGATCTGCGCCAGCACCGAGGGGAACACCCCCGCATGGGCGCCACCGACGTCATTCCCTTCATCCCCATCTCCGGGATGAGCATCGAAGATTGCGTCCAACTGTCGGTGGAAGTAGGAAAGGAAATCGCCGCGCGCTACCGGATTCCCGTCTATCTCTATGAACAGTCGGCTCGCATCCCAGCCAGGCAGGACCTGGCATACATCCGCCGGGGCGAGTTTGAGGGCATCCAGGAGGAGATTCGCACCAATCCGGAGCGTAAACCCGATTTCGGGCCGCCGGAGGTCCATCCTTCCGCGGGCACAACCGCCGTGGGCGCACGTTACCCGCTGGTTGCCTACAACGTTTACCTGAACACGCCGGATGTGAAGATAGCGCAGGCGGTGGCCCGCGCCATCCGCTTTTCGAGCGGCGGCCTGCGCCATGTTAAAGCCTTGGGTTTCGAGATCAAGGAGAGGCACCAGGTGCAGGTTTCCATGAACTTGACCAACTTCGAAGCGACGCCCATTTTTCGAGTGTTTGAGATGGTGGTTCGCGAAACCGAGCGCTATGGCGTCTCCGTCGCCTCGAGCGAAATCGTGGGGCTGGTGCCGCAGAAGGCACTGAACGCGTGCGCCGATTTCTATCTGCGTCTGGAAAACTTCAGCCCCGGTCAGATTCTGGAAAACCGGCTGAATGATGCGCTTCCGCAAGAACCGGCGCTGGCGGAGTTCGCCTCAGGGGTGGCAGCGCCGGATGCTGTTCCCGGTGGGGGGAGTGTCGCAGCCCACGCGGCTTCTCTCGCGGCGGCCCTGGGCGAAATGGTGGCCGGCCTCACGGAAGGGAAGAAAAAATACCAGGCGGTTGAAAAGCAGGTGCGCGAGATTCACCAGCGCCTCACCGACGCGCGCGACGCACTCCAGCGGCTGGTGCAACAAGACGCCGACGCCTACCAGCGAGTCATGGCCGCCATGAGGCTACCCAAAGAGTCCGCGGAGGAAAAGACGGCGCGAGCAGAGGCTCTCGAGGGGGCCACGCGCGCAGCCACCGAAGTTCCGCTGCTCACCGCGCGCCTTGCGGGCGAAGTTCTGGGGTGGATCCGGGTCCTGGCGGAGGTGGGCAATCAAAATGCTTTGAGCGATGCCGCCGCAGGTGCACAACTCGCATGCGCTGCGTTGAAGGGAGCCCAATATAATGTGCTCGTAAACCTGCCCGGGCTCGGGGATCGTGCTTTTGGCGAGGCCTGCCGGCGTGAAGCGAATGACCTCGCTGGGAGGGGCCAGGAAACCCTGCACGCAGTCGATGCGCTGATGACCCGGACGCGCT
>JBEKYG010000553.1:0-4240 GCA_049511215.1 Acidobacteriota bacterium
GAAGTAAAGCTGCAAGGCAAATATAGGGGAATCCAATACAGCCACCGTGGGCCGGCGCACCTCTCGATCGGGCAGGAGGCAGCGGCAGTCGGCCAGGCTTTTCTTCTGGGCGTGGAAGATCACATTTACGGCAGCCACCGGAGCCACGCCGAGATTCTCGCCAAGGGATTGTCGGCCATCGAGAAGCTCGACGATGTAGCCTTGCTGGCGATCATGGAGGGTTACTTCGAGGGGCAGTGCCTGAGGGTGGTGGAAAGCAGTGCCACGGGTGCCGTCAAGGACCTCGCGGTGGACTACCTTCTATACGGAGCTTTGGCGGAGATCTTCGGCCGCGAGGCGGGCTTCAATAAGGGATTGGGCGGCTCCATGCACGCCTTTTTCCCTCCCTTCGGGATTTATCCCAACAATGCGGTTGTCGGCGGTTCGGGCGACATCGCAGTCGGCGCTGCCCTTTTCAAGCATGTGCACCGGAAGCATGGGATCGTAATTGCCAACATCGGCGATGCCTCGGCTGCCTGCGGGCCGGTGTGGGAAGGGCTGTGCTTTTCGACCATGGATCAATTCAAACTCTTGTGGGACGAGGCGCATCGCGGCGGCCTGCCCCTGATCTTCAATTTCGTCAATAACTTCTACGGGATGGGTGGTCAGCCCGTCGGAGAGACGATGGGCTTCCGCGTCCTGGCCCGGCTGGGAGCCGGCCTGAATCCCGAGCAAATGCATGCAGAACGAGTGGATGGTTACAACGTAATGGCGGTCATCGACGCCATAGCGCGCAAGAAGGCCATCCTGGAACGGGGGGACGGGCCGGTGCTGCTGGATACCGTCACCTACCGCTTCACTGGCCACTCCCCCTCGGACGCCAGTTCCTATCGCGAAAAAGCGGAGATCGAGGCCTGGCAGCAGGTCGATCCGCTGGTGACTTATCCCGAGGATCTGATCCGGACCGGCATCGCGGACCAGGAGCAGTTGCGAGAAATCGTCGAGCTGGGCGAGAGCTTGGTGACGAAGGCATATCGCAAGGCAACTGATTTGCAGACTTCGCCGCGCGCCGACCTGAAAAAAGTCGGCTGCCTGCTCGAACGGGTTATGTTTTCCAACGAGAAGGTAGCCGGGCCGGCCCCCGACACTCCCAAGGTTCTGATCCCGAAGCAGGACATCCCGCATGTCCAGCAATTGGCGAAGCGCAGTCGTTCGGCTTTCGATCCGAACGGCCAGCGTTTGCCAAAAGGGCGCTGCATCGGCATCCGCGACGCGCTCTTCGAAGCAATTCTGGACCGCTTTTACACGGACCCTACCCTGATCGCCTATGGAGAGGAGAACCGCGACTGGGGCGGTGCATTTGCCGTCTACCGCGGCCTCACCGAAGCGCTGCCTTATCACCGCCTGTTCAACTCGCCGATTTCGGAGGGGGCGATCGTCGGCACGGCAGTCGGATACGCCCTGGAGGGCGGCAGAGCCCTGGTCGAGCTGATGTACTGCGATTTCCTGGGGCGTGCGGGTGACGAGCTTTTCAACCAGCTCTCGAAGTGGCAGGCGATGTCCGGCGGGCTGCTGCGCATGCCCGTTGTCCTCCGCGTCTCGGTCGGCTCGAAGTACGGCGCGCAGCACAGCCAGGACTGGAACTCCATGTGCGCGCATGTCCCAGGGCTGAAGGTCGTATATCCAGCAACTCCTTACGATGCCAAGGGATTGATGTACTCCGCGCTGGTTGGAACCGACCCGGTGGTCTTCTTCGAAAGCCAGCGCATCTACGACACGCCAGAGGAGTTCGTTAAAGGGGGTGTGCCGGATGGGTACTACGAAGTGCGCCTCGGCGAGCCCGATGTCAAGAAACAGGGCCGGGATCTTACGATCCTTACCATCGGACCCACGTTGTACCGCGCCATGGAGGCGGCGCTCGAGATCGAGCAGAAGTACGGCATCGAGTGTGAAGTAATCGACGCACGCTCGATCGTGCCGTTCAACTACGCGCCCGTGATCGAGTCCGTGAGAAAAACGCACAGGATCCTCCTGGCATCCGACGCCTGCGAACGCGGGAGCATTTTGCACACCTTCGCGTCCCAGATCACGCAGCTCGCCCTGGATGAACTCGACGCGCCGCCCGTCGTGGTGGGAGCACGCAACTGGATCACGCCGGCCGACGAGGTGGAGGACGCCTTCTTCCCCTTCCCCTCGGATATCCTCGATGCCGTGCACGAGCACATCACGCCGCTCTCGGGCTATTCGGTGCGCCGGCGCTGTGATGCAGCCGAGCTGATGCGTCGCGCAGCCCTTGGTGTCTGAGCGTCCCTGCTCCACGGGAGTCGACCCTCCTGCCCTTCCGCGCGGATGGGACCGCGCCTTTGTGTCTCAGTCCCCCCGGATTCCATGGCACGACCCGATGCGCCGCCTTGAGCAGTTCAAAACGCAAGCCCCTCGGCTTTGCCGGAGCCGCCGCAACCTGAGTTAAGTTTTCGTAACTTGACGGATACGAGCGCTGGAAATACAGTACAGTAAAGTTAACCAGCAGGGAGATGGTAAGGATGATCCTAACACGGGTCTTTGAGGTTTTGGAGGAACGCGGCCAGAAACAGCGCTGGCTGCTCGCGATGCTTAAGGCTCGCGGTTATCGTGTCAGCGAGAGTTACCTCTCGCAGATCAAGTCCGGCGTCAAGGAGCCCAGCCGGGATTTCATCGATGCGGTGTGCGACGTGTTGGGCAGGCCGGAGAACCAGCTATTCTACCCTAAGGAAAGGACGCAGATCATGAAGGGCAAAAGCACGAAGAAGGGGACGAAAGCGTCGCCCGCCGTTAAAGAGGCGAAGCAGGGCAAGGGGAAGATCAATGTCGCCATCGTAGGTGTCGGCAACTGCGCTTCCTCCCTGGTGCAGGGGCGTCACTTCTACCAGGATGCCGAGGAGGGCCGGTTCATTCCGGGGCTCATGCACGTAGACCTCGGCGGATATCACATCCGCGACATCCATTTTGTCGCCGCGATTGACATCGACCAGAACAAGGTCGGCAAGGATCTCTCCGAGGCAATCTTCACGGCGCCGAACAACACGATCAAGCTTTGCGATGTTCCGCATCAGGGAGTGCGGGTCGCGCGCGGAATGACACACGACGGATTGGGGAAATATCTCTCGCAGATTATCAAGAAGTCCAAAGGCGGGACCGACGACATCGTAAAACTCCTTAAGGACACTGAAACCCATGTGGTCATCAACTATCTGCCCGTGGGCTCGGAGGAGGCAACCAAGTGGTATGTCGAGCAGGTGCTGGCGGCGGGCTGCGGATTCATCAACTGCATCCCCGTGTTCATCGCGCGCGACCAGTATGGCTACTGGCCGCGGCGCTTCAAAGAAGTGGGGGTTCCCATCATCGGGGATGACATCAAGTCGCAGGTGGGGGCCACCATTGTCCACCGGGTGCTGACGCGGCTTTTCCGCGAGCGCGGCGTCCGGCTGGAGCGCACCTACCAGCTGAATTTCGGGGGCAACACGGATTTCCTCAACATGCTCGAGCGGGAGCGGCTGGAGTCGAAGAAGATCTCGAAAACCTGCGCCGTCACCTCACAGCTCGACTATGAACTTCCCAGCACCGATGTGCATGTGGGACCATCCGATTATGTGCCCTGGCTTCTGGACCGCAAATTCTGCTACATCCGGATGGAGGGCACGACTTTCGGTAACGTGCCACTCAACGCCGAGCTGAAGCTCGAAGTATGGGACAGTCCCAATTCGGCCGGAGTGGTCATGGATGCGATCCGCTGTTGCAAGATTGCGCTGGATCGGGGATTGTCGGGCCCGCTAATCGGACCTTCGGCTTACTTTATGAAGTCGCCGCCGGAGCAGTTCCCCGACGATGTGGCTCACGACCAGGTGGAAGAGTTCATCCGCGGATGATTGTTCACTGCAGTCCTGGCGCTTGATACAGGCTTTTGCCTGCTGAGGAGCGGCCTCGATTGCATGTACTGAAAGACTAGGGCACGCCCCGGCGTGCCCTGCTTCCTTCTCTCTCGACAACGGGTGTTCGCCCGGCTGCACAAACCGCCGGGCGCTATCCGCTCCTCTTGGGCGCCGCCAGAAGAGCTGCGCAGAGGAACCATCCGAGAGTGTCGATCAGAACGTGATGCGCGCGTTGAACTGCAGTTTTCGCGGCTGATTGGCCTGCGAAGTCAGCGTGCCGAAGCTGGCCTGGTCCGGGTTGAGTCCAGGCGCGGCGAAATGGACCGCATTGTTCACGTTGAAGGCATCGCACT
>JBEKYG010000554.1:0-4240 GCA_049511215.1 Acidobacteriota bacterium
GACGGTCCGCGGTGGTGGCTGCATATTCCGTGGCGGCGGCTGCGTCGTATCCCGCTGCTGCTGCCGGTTAATGCTCGCCGGGGGCGCTATGCGTACAGGTATGCGCCGAGACATCTCTGGAGGAGCCTGCTTCACCGTGACCTCTCGGTTCATGACTCTTGTTGGAGGAGCGACCACTCTCACTCCTGGGCGAACAGTCTGCCCCATGCGGCTTTCGCGAGCTGGGGGGATATTGAGTGCTGTTACGGTCTGTGCACGGGCAATTGCGCTCGGGGGGATTCGAATGGCAGCCGCCGCCACAGAACGCGCGCCGGTAAAATCGTTATGCCGTACCGCCGTCACGTGAGTCTGGTTCACGTAGGTCACATTAACTGCATTGATGTTAGAGATATTTCTAACGTGCGGGATATTCACATTGCGCACGTAGGCTTCGCTGACACGATAGGAGGGATGATACACTTCTCGTGGTCCAAGGGGAACCCATGCTGCCACGCTACCCCCGCCAATCGCTAAGCTGAACCCGCTGCCACCGATAAACGCCACCAGCGCAGGTGCATAGATTGGCCGTGCCACAACGGCTCCGGGCACCCAAGCCCAGCGTGCACCTATCATCGCCCAGCGTCCATAGTGGAACGGGGCGAATCCCCAGGGTGCGTCGTCAATCCAGGTCCAGCCCCAGGGCTCTGCATAGGCCCAGCGGCCGTAACGGTAAGGCTCCCAGCCCGCAACGACCTGTGTCGGCATCCATATGGCACCATAGCTTGCATCATTGCGCCATTCCCCGTATTGGGCGAGATCTTCAGCTCCGGTCATTTCCTGTGACACGTAACGTGCCGAAGCCTGCAGCGCGCGATCCTCTCCTTCATCGCGACTCATGCACCATTGATCCCACGGATCAGGCGCGGGCACAGCTAACGTTTCGGCGGCAACCTGATCGGTCCCGGAGAAGCGGCAAAATTGGCGGGAGTGAACGGCAAACGCCTGGCCGCCTCCAGTAACTTCGGCATCGCCCACCCGCACAATGACCGCGGTAGCTGTGCTGTCCAGGTCCACATCAATGCGGTAGTCGCCCGGGAGTAACAGCGAAACTGCGCTGTTAGGTGTGTCGACTTCGAAGGTTTGGTCGCTGTCCAGGTTCTTAATGTGCACGTTTATGATGCCCTGGGTGAGGCCGACCTGCGCGGTCTGGTCATCCAAGTTGAGGAGAGCAAGATTGGTTTGATCGGCAAGGCGCACGGCCGTTGAACCGACGTGAACGTTGGCGCGTGCCCCCTGGTCGGTCCAAAGGTGATCGCCAGTCGTGAGCGGGTAATTGAGAGTGGCTGTAGCCCACTCGTCGACGCTAGCTTGGCGGAAAGAAACCGCGCCGGCCACAAAGTCGAGCCGGGCTACCCGAGAAGGGGGGTCAGTTTGTTCTTGCCCCCAGAGGAATGCGAACGCAACCAGCGACATGCAGCTCCAAATTACAGCCTGCCTCTTCATCATTATCTCCTTCCAGAACACCCAAAAATGAGAGACGCACCCTCATTGAGGCCCTCGTTCCCGATGACAATCCCGTCTCGCGAATGGATTACTCTCCGCGCGCCTTCCTACCACGCACTAGTCCTGGAGTTCCGCTTCTCGCTCTCCTACCCGGTGAAAACTGACCTGTTATCCGAGATATGGAGCGTGGGCGAAGGAAGATGGGCTTTGCCCTAAAGCCCTGCTGATATGGGAAAATCATATTTAGCTTCTTCTAATAGCTTACTCTCATTCTTGCTTGCCCGGCAAAAATTTCCTGCAGTTGCCACCCTCTCCATCGTCCTCCGAATCTGCCATCCGCGACCAAGCCAAGCCTCGGGGTTCGGGGGACGGGTTACGCAACCGCCGAACTACCGAACGGAGCGTGATTATTTGCGCGCGTTCGAGCTGAAATCCCAGGCAATCGATCGGACCGCCAGGACATTTCATGAAGTTGACCTGCTGGAGCGCGACTGTTAGTGCCAGTTCGCACCTAAATAACCGGAACCCCAAAGTCCCGACCCGAGTCCGCCGCGGCTGGCGGCGCCGGCGCAGCGAACGTTCCCAACTTCCCCGAAATCGTCTATCTGGAAATAACCGAGAAGAAGTAGATACGGCAGAACGGTGAACCGCGGGCGCTCACCGTTTTTCACTCCCCGCCGAAGAACGCGGCCCGCAGCGTCCGCCTGTAATCGTGATATGCCTGGCGGCCCTTGACGGTGATGGAGCAGACCGTGAGCGGCACTTTCCCCTTATAGGTTTTCTCGATGCTGATGTACTCGGCTTCTTCCAACTTACCCAGATGGCTGGAGAGGTTGCCCTGCGTGAAGCCGCACTCTTTTTGCAGGTAGAGGAAGTCGGCCTCGCCCGCCTGTTCGAGCACCGTGAGAATCATCAGCCGGGCCGGCTCATGTACCACCCGGTCGAGCTTGGCGAGTTCGCGAATGGGTTCCGTCATACGCGCGCCGCTTCCCTGCGAGGATGGCGGCGCAGGTAAAGCGCCAGCGTCCACAGGCCACGCACCAGCAGATAAGTCCCCATCACCGCCGTCAGCGCGCCGGCGCGCCCATTGGGAGTCATCTCCCGATGCACGAATGCAAATCCGGAAGCCGCCAGCGGAACCAGCCCTGGCCAGTCACACGGATGCTCCGTATGGCGCGTGAGGAAGAACAACAACCCCGCCAACAGGAAGGTAACGATTGGCCACACCCACCCTGCCCCGAGCAACGGCAGAAAAACACAGGCACCCAAGCCCCACCCCCCGGTAAACAGCACGAAATAGCGGCTTGCATTGGCCGCGCCCGGAGGGGTCTCCGTTCTAGGAGATAAGCCAAGCACCGTCGGCCCGGGATCCGGCGTCAAAGAGGGCGCGCGGACATATCCCGTGCGTGGGTAGGTGAGGCGCTCCTTGAGAAACTCCAGGATGGCCCGATACTTCCACAGCACCAGTGCGCCCACGGCCAAGGCCGCCCCCGTGACCAGCCCGCTCAGGGGCCAGGGCGGATAGTCAACCTCCTCCCACCAGCGAGCCCCGCCGACTGCCAGGAACGCCACACCCGCGATCATGTCCGGCAACCCATCCGAGAACCAGTACGCCGCCGCCCGCCGCGCCGCAGATTCGTTTGTCATGAAATCTAGTCTGGGCTGCAAACCAACACTTGTCAAGCCCCATTTTGTATGGGAGCCATACTTCGGTTCGAAAAGCTGTCGTTTTCCTACGCGCATGATGCCGCGCCGGTGCTCGAGGACCTGTCGCTCGAATTACCGCGCGGTGGCATCGCAGCCCTGCTCGGCGCGAATGGTGCGGGGAAGTCCACACTTCTATTTCTCTGCCTGGGCTGGCTGCTTCCCGGGGCGGGCAGCATTCAGCTGCACAATCGTCCTCTGGAGCGATACTCGCAGAGTGAAACTGGGCGGCAGATGGCTTTCGTGCCGAAACGCCGACACACTTCATCACCATGGGCCTGCACGAAGATTTAAACGAGGCCACCAAGCTCGCCGTCCGCGAAATGATCGACTTGCTCCAGGCCGAAAAGCATCTCTCTCGCGACGACGCCTGCATGCCCGCGAGCACCGCCGCCGATCTCCACATCACCGAACTCGTCGACGGTAACAAAGGCGGCCACATGATGATTCCGAAAGCTATATTCGTCGGAGGTTCGCCAAAATAACGGCTGTTGCGCCGCTTGCGAAACGATCACTCGTAGCGCAAAGCGATCATCGGGTCCACGCGCATCGCGCGCCGCGCGGGAATGTAGCAGGCAAGCAGCGCGACGCCCGCCAGAAGAACGGCCACGCCACCAAAAGTGATGGGATCGGATGCACCCACTCCATAGATTAATTTCGCAATCAGCCGCGTCAATCCGAGCGCCGCGGCGATTCCGATGACGACGCCGATCAGCGTGAGCTTCATGCCTTCGCCCAGCACCATGCGCAGCACATCGGTAGTCGACGCGCCGAGCGCCACGCGGATGCCGATCTCATGCGTGCGCTGGCCGGTCAGGTAGGAAATCACGCCGTAAATTCCAATCGCGGATAGCACGAGCGCCAGCGCGGAGAACACGCTCAGGAGAATCATGGCCAGCCGTTGCGTGGCGATCGAGCTGGCGACAATTTCCTGCAGCGGCCGGGCGCCGTAAACGACCGAGCTGGGATCCGCTTTTGCGGCGGCGTTGCGAACCGCGCTCACTACGCCAATCGGAGAAGACGTTGTGCGCGCGACGTAGCCTGAGCCGTTCGA
>JBEKYG010000555.1:0-4240 GCA_049511215.1 Acidobacteriota bacterium
TGTTTCAATGCCGCGCAAAGACCCCAGCACTTCCCGCAGCGCATGGCGAACGACCTGGAGACGAAGGGCGGAGTGCAGTTGCATCACCCGCGGCACCCACAGGGCGACTCCGTCCGGCAGGGGAATGCGGAGACATTCAAATTCCACCCTGGCGTGCTCTTCGAGAAAATCATACGCTGCGCGCGCCAGGGCGGCTCCTCTGGTTAAAGTCGCTGTCAGACGCGGATTGAAGTGCTTTTCCAAGTAGGGGATCAGCTCATGGCGAATGCGGTTTCTTTGGTAGCGCAGGTCGCGATTAGTCGAATCCTCGTGATACAGGGCCTTGCGCTCGGCCAGAAATTCGAGAATCCGGGACCGGGAACACTCGATTAAAGGGCGGATGATCCGGTCTTTGATCACGGGATGGATGCCCTCGAGCCCGCCGGGCCCGCTGCCGCGCAGCAGGCGGAAAAGGATGGTTTCCGCCTGATCGTCCAGATTGTGGCCGGTCGCGATCCTGTCGGCTCCGGCACTGACTGCCGCGCGTTGCAGGAACGCATATCGTGCCTCGCGGGCCGCCTCCTCCAGGTTTCTTTTGCCTGCGGCAGCGAGCGCCTTCAGGTCGGCGGATTCAGATATGAGGGGCCAGCCCAACTCGGCGCTCGCCCGGCGGACGAACTCCTCATCCGCCAGGGCTTCCTCGCCGCGGATGCCGTGGTTCAGGTGAGCCACGGTCAACTTGAGGCTCATCCGTGGCGCCAGATCGTGCAGGCAGAGCAGGAGCGCCGTGGAGTCGGCTCCGCCCGAGGCGGCGACCAGAACGTGCTGATCGCGCCCGAGCATACCAAACTTACGGATTGTCCTCAGCACCTGCAGTTCCAGGGCTGCAAATCCAGGCCGTTTCCTCATGATCTCGCGACACTTGTATCATACCCCCGGTGAATTGACGAATGATGATTCTGCGATCCAGACAGTGGGGGAAAAACATAGCCACGAATAACACGGCGCGGCAAAGCCGCGACCAAAAGCAAAAACTTAACGCAGAGGCCACAGAGCTCAATGCGGAGGTCGCGGCGATCGGATGGAAAAATATCTTGAAACAAGGATATTCTCTGCGGCCTCTGCATCAACCTCTGTGGTCCCTGCGTTAAGCTTTTGACTTTCGTGCCATTCGTGTCATTCGTGGCTGCTTTTTTTCTTGTAGTGTCTGAATCGCAGATCGTCGTTCGTCAATTCTTGAGGGGATGGTCGAAGGGCGCTATACTTTCGGTTTTCGGCATGTACACTTTGCTATCAGGAGGTTCCCATGGCATTTCCGGTGACGCGGCTGAGGCGAACTCGAATGAACGAGGTGATTCGCGGCATGGTGCGCGAGACGCACCTGTCCCCCGGCCAGTTCCTCTATCCCTTGTTTGTCTGCCCGGGCGAAGGAGTGAAACGAGAAATCGGCTCCATGCCGGGCAACTACCACTGGTCTGTGGACACCCTGGTAGAAGAAGCGCGCTCTGTCAAAGCGCTGGGCATCGCCGGTGTCCTTCTTTTTGGCATTCCCGAGAGCAAGGATGAGCGGGGGTCTTCCGCATACGACGACGGCGGCATCGTCCAGCGGGCTGTGCGGGCGCTCAAGCGCGAGGTCAAGGACTTGCTGGTGGTCACGGATGTCTGCCTGTGCGAGTATACCAGCCACGGGCACTGCGGTCTGGTAGACGGGGAAGAGATCCGCAACGACGCAACGCTGGACCTTCTTGCCAAGATGGCTCTTTCGCATGTCAAGGCCGGAGCCGATATCGTCGCCCCTTCAGACATGATGGACGGCCGCGTGAACGCGATCCGATCGATTCTGGATCGAAACGGGTACACCAACGCCCCGATCCTATCTTATGCCGTCAAGTATGCCTCGGGTTATTACGGCCCATTCCGCGAGGCCGCGGAATCCGCTCCTGCGTTTGGTGACCGGCGCAGCCATCAGATGGATCCGGCAAATGCGCGCGAAGCGGTCCGGGAAGTAGAACTGGATATCGAAGAGGGCGCGGACATCATCATGGTGAAACCGGCGGGACCGTACCTGGATATCATCCGCATGCTGCGGGATCGTTATCCGGTTCCATTGGCAGCCTATCAGGTCAGTGGCGAGTTCTCTGCGTTGATGGCGGCGGGGCGGCTCGGCTGGCTCGATCTGCCGCGTGTTATGCTCGAATCACTGATCGGGATTCGCCGTGCCGGTGCCGACATCATTTTGACTTATTTCGCAAAGGAAGCCGCCAAGCTTCTCAGTGACTGACGATTTACGATTGCAAACCCGGATCCGTATTTTTCAACCGTCAATGTTTTTCATGGGGTGACTTAGTGACCAAGCGTTCGAAGGAACTGTTTACCCGCGCAACTCATCGCATTCCCGGGGGAGTGAATAGCCCGGTGCGGGCTTTTCGCAGCGTAGGCGGGGACCCGCTCTTCATAAGGTCGGGTAGAGGCAGCCACATGACGGATGTGGACGGCACCTCATACATCGACTACGTCGGGTCCTGGGGACCGCTCATCCTCGGACATGCACCCGCACCTGTGAAGGCTGCCCTGCGCGCGCAGATCTCACTGGGCACCAGTTTTGGGACTCCCACGGAAAACGAGGTTGTACTGGCCGAGATGATCTGCCAGGCAGTTCCTTCCATCGAAAAGGTCCGCCTGGTTAACTCCGGGACCGAGGCGACCATGAGCGCCATCCGCCTGGCGCGCGCGTTCACTGGACGCTACAAAATCATCAAGTTTGACGGCTGCTATCATGGCCACGCCGACGGTCTTCTGGTTAAGGCTGGCTCGGGAGTGGCTACGCTGGGACTGCCCGATAGTCCGGGAGTCCCGCCGGAAGCGTCCGCGCTGACGATTTCGCTCCCGTACAACGACAGCGATGCGGTGCAGCGCGCGCTCGAACGCTATCGATCGGAGGTCGCTGCCGTGATCGTGGAGCCCGTGGCGGGCAACATGGGCACGGTCCTGCCGGCCAAGAGTTTCCTCCAGCGGCTGCGGAAGCTGACGCGCGAACACGGCACGCTGCTGATCTTCGACGAGGTCATGACCGGTTTCCGGCTGGCATACGGCGGTGCGCAAGAGCTGTACCGAGTCAAGCCGGATCTCACCTGCCTGGGGAAGATCATCGGCGGCGGCCTGCCGGTGGGCGCCTATGGAGGCAATCGTACGATCATGGACTGGGTGGCCCCCCAAGGCCCGGTCTATCAGGCCGGGACACTCTCGGGAAATCCGCTGGCAGTCGCAGCCGGCATCGCGACGCTGAAGGCGCTGAACAAGCCGGGGACCTTCGCACAAATGGAGCAGCTTGCCGCACGGCTGGAGGAAGGGTTGCGTGACGCGGCGCATAGTGCCGGCGCTGAGGTGCAGATTAACCGCGCAGGATCAATGTTCACCGTCTTTTTTACCGCGACTCCGGTGACTGACTACCAATCGGCTCGCACCAGCGACACCGCCCGGTACGGCAAATTTTTCCACGCTTTGCTCGCTCGCGGCGTTTATCTGGCCCCGTCGCAATTCGAGGCCTGTTTTGTTTCTCTCGCCCACACGCGGAGGGATGTCGAAGCCACGATCAGAGCCGCCGCCGAAGCATTCGTGTAATTCGTACAACTTCAGCGTCGGATCCTTGCTTTTTGCCAGAGGTTTTTGTGGGTCATGGATCTTGTTTGTGGCTACCTGGAGGAACTACTCCGATCCGCCGCGGTCTCGAAGGGGCAACGCGGCTGGGAAGCTGAAGGGAAAACTCAGCTTTCGTCCTTGTACCTACTGCTCCCATGCTCGCCTGATCCCCTAGCTCCCCCGCAACTTTTGCGGCTATGCCGCGCCAGGTTTTTCGTGGCTGCTCTTGGTTTTTGGCGCGGGGACCGAGGCGGGAACACGCACGCGCACCTGCACGATCTTCATGCCGTCGACCTTGTCGATGAAAAAGTTCAGCCCCTGGTAGCTCAAGCTCTCGCCTGCCTGGAGCAGCCGGCCAGTGCGGGTTTGCAGAAACCCAGTCACGGTGTTATATTCGCGCGACTCGGGAATCTTGACTTGGAAGAACCGATTGAAATCCCGCACCGGCAGATTCCCCTGCACCGAATAGAGGTTGGGCCAGAGTTCGTGTATCGGCTCGGTTTCCGTGTCGTGTTCGTCGCGGATTTCGCCCACGATCTCCTCGAGCAGGTCCTCCAGCGTGATGATCCCCTCGACGCCGCCGAACTCATCGACCACAATCCCCATGTGCAGGTGCATCGAC
>JBEKYG010000556.1:0-4235 GCA_049511215.1 Acidobacteriota bacterium
TCCTCGGTCTGCCGCACAGCTTGCCGTGCGGCCGCGACTAATTGATGGTCAGTTCTTCGTGGTCTTGCCATAAAGAAACAGTACCATAATTAGTCTCATCTTGGAAGCGAATTAGAATTAGTGGCACCTTCGGGCGGCGGCTCAACTCCGAAATTGGTGACAGGCGCCTTTTTTCAGCGGCCTCTTGATCTGTCCGCCGAGAAATCCCGGGCGAAAAAAGGTGCCTGTCCCAATTTCAGAGTGGTATGGTTTTGAGGTGAAGGCGGAAACAAGCGGGAAAGAAGATTTGGTCGGCGCCTCACTGGGGGATCTCGAGGCGCTTGCCTCGGAACTGGGAGAGCCGCGCTTTCGCGCGCGCCAGATCTATGCCGGGCTCTATCGCCGGCGTCTGCGCGAGTGGGAGGGCTTCGCGGATCTTGCCAAGCCGCTGCGGGAAAAACTCAGCAGCCGTTTTCTCCTCGCTTATCCCGATGCGGTCCATGTGTTTCAGTCCTCGGACGGCACGCGCCGTTATCTGTTTGAAATTAACGGCGGCCATAGAATCGAGTCAGTTTTCATTCCGGAGGAAAAGCGCGACACCTTCTGCATTTCCACTCAGGTTGGGTGCGCCGTAGAGTGCCTCTTCTGCGTGACCGGCAAGCTGCCCATGCGGCGCAACCTGTCCGCCGGCGAAATCGTCGGGCAGGTCCTCGCCTTACAGGCAGATCGGCAAACCGAATTGAAACGACTGAACATCGTGATCATGGGCATGGGGGAACCACTGCTCAACTACGACAACGTCATGAAGGCTCTGCGGCTGATGACCGATCCGCTGGGGATGTCGATCTCCACGCGCCGCATCACGCTCTCCACATCCGGCATCGTGCCCGGACTGGAACGTCTGGCTCAGGAAGATTTGATCCCGAATCTGGCCATATCGCTCAATGCCACAACCGACGCGGTGCGGGACGTACTGATTCCGATTAACCGCAAATGGAACATTGCCACCCTCCTCGAAGCCTGTCGGAGGTTCCCTCTCGAGCCACGCCGCCACATAACCTTCGAATATGTCCTGATCAAAGGTCTCAACGACACGCCGGAAGATGCGCTGCGGCTGGTGCGGCTGCTTAAGGGGCTGAAGAAGAAGGTAAATCTGATCCCGCTGAATGCGGATCCTTGGGTGCCCCTGGAGACCCCCGGTGAAGAGCGCGTGTTGGCTTTCCAGAAGATCCTGGTCGAGCATCACCTCACTGCTTACATCCGCCGCCCGAGAGGCGACGATGTCTCGGCTGCCTGCGGCCTGCTGGCCGGAAGGGATTACCCGCAAGGGGATACTTCTCACCTCCCGCCGAAGCCCGCGCGCCTGTAACCCACATGCGCCGGCGGCGAGCAGGTCTAGCCGTACCGGCAACCCTACTTTTCGAGGATGACCATGGCAACCGCAGTTTCCTCAGAATGGGAGAGGCTGAGGTGAATGGCCTGGACGCCCAAGGCTTTGCTGATCTCCTCTGCCTTCCCGCTGAGGGCGAGCTTGGGCGAGCCTCGGGCCTCTCTGCGCACTTCAGCATCGAGCCAGGTCACGCCCCCGGCCCATCCGGTCCCCAAAGCTTTGAAGACGGCCTCCTTGGCAGCGAATCGCGCCGCAAAGGAAGGGGCAGGATCACGGTGGGCTCGGCAGTAATCTTGCTCGACAGAGGTGAAGACGCGCTTGAGAAAGCGGTCCCCCTGACGCTCCAGGGCGCCGCGAAGGCGCCGGATGTCGACAATATCAATGCCGATGCCGACAATCATCACATCCTCCCCCTGCGATCTGACACAGCAATTAAAGCAGCCACGGATTACCTGGCAGCATGGCCGCAAACAAAAGCAAAAGCTCAACGCAGAGCCCACAGAGGCTGATGCAAAGTGCGCAGAGAATACCCTTGTTTTAAGTCGTTTTTTAGTCCGATTTCCGCGACCTCTGCATTGATCTCTGCGCTCTCTGCGTTAATCTTTTGCTTTTGGTTGTGGGTATTCCACTCCAGGTTATTTGTGGCGATGCTTTCTCTCGCTGTCTGAATCGCCATCCCAAGACCGGATTGACACGGTGCATCCCGCCGATCCACTATTCCGGTCATGCAGACAAACGGCTTCATCCAACGTCAAGCAGCGGGCATCCCCTACTACGCCTGCATACCCCTTGAACAGGTCTCGGGCCTGCGGCACGCCTTTTCGACCCGCCGCGGCGGAGTAAGCCTCGCTTCTGAAGGAGCTCTGAATCTCGGGCATGTTCCGTGGGACCCGCGCCCAAACGTCGCGGAAAACCGGCGCCGCTTTCTTTCAGCATTGAGCCTCGGACCCGCTTGCCTGATTACAGTTGCTCAAACTCACTCCGCCGTGTTTCATATCATAAAAACAACGGCTGGCCAATGGAATCCGAGCACCCGCGGCGATGCACTTGTGACCGCCGAACCGGGGGTTGCGCTGGCCGTTCAGGTGGCGGACTGTTTTCCGGTGCTAATCTCCGATCCACACACCAGTGCAATCGCGGCTGTGCACGCCGGCTGGCGCGGCACGCAGGCGCGCATTCTCCGCAGAACAGTGGAAGGCATGCGGCGGAGCCTCGGCGTTGATCCAAGTCGTGTCATTGTTGCCTATGGCCCGGGAATCCGCGGCTGTTGCCTCGACGTCGGCTCCGAAGTAACATCCATGTTCGAAGCCGAGTTTCCCGGACAACGGCTCTGCGTCCCACATCCCAACCATCCTGAAAAGCACCTTCTCGACTTGACTCAGGCTCTCAACATCCAATTGTCGGAGGCCGGCGTGCCTTTGGCGAATGTTTTCGATCTGGGCTTGTGTACCCGCTGCCATCCGGAAGAGTTCTTTTCTTACCGGGCGGAGGGAAGCCGTGCCGGCAGAATGATGGCAATCATCTGCAAGATTGCGGGATCGGACACGTCCAGTTGACCGCCAGGACCCCAAGACGCCAAAAAATGACCAATGAATAAAGGTCCTTTTGAAAATCCTCTTGGCGTCCTGGCAGTTCAAACTGAAGTAGCGCGGGTGCCTTGGGCGTCAACCTCATCAATGCGGATGCGGATCAGTCGGTTGGGCGGCACAGAAGGTCCACCGATGCGGGCATGGATGTAGTTCGCGGTCAGTGCGACCGATTTCCCCATCTCTTCCTGTTCAGCCAGGCTGATGGCGGGCAAAATCTGTCCCACGAAGCGTTGCCGGAACGCAAGATTCCGGGCAACGGAGAACTCGCGCAGGATCTCGCAGCGCTCGTGCAGCCGGCGCGGGGACACCTGCTCAGGCATGGAGCAGGCTTCCGTGCCTTCCCGCGCGGAAAACGGGAAGATATGCAAATACGTAAGCGGTGAATTTCGAACCAGATCGAAGGTCGCCACGAAATCGTCGTCCATCTCTCCCGGAAATCCGACCAGCACCTCCGTGCCCAGAGCCGCGTCCGGCAGCCTGTCCCGGATGTAACGGAGCAGGTCCAGGAAGCGCGCGGCGGTGTAAGGCCGGCGCATGCGGCGCAGAATGCGATTGCTGCCGCTCTGCAGCGGTATGTGGAAATGGGGAGCGAAAGCCGGGTTTGCGGCAGCCAGGCCCACGATGCGGCGATCAAAGCGCATGGGTTCGATACTGCTGTGCCGGAGCCGCCCCAACCCGGGATCTCGAGGATCCGGCGCAGCAGCTCCGCCAGCCGGACGGGCTGCGGCAGTCCCCGTCTGCACCGCGGCCCCCAGGGAAATTTCCGGCTCAAATCCGCTGCGGCCAGTTAGATATGTTGCGGCGTGCCGGCCGTAGGAGGTCGATCGAGGGTCATGGAGTGCCCGTGTCCAGCGCTTACTTAGCGGCGGAGAATCAAGGCCAATGCGGGGATTTCGTGCTCGCCGGGCCGGGCCTCGCCGTCTGTGAAACCGCCCCCGCATACTGCCCCCGTAATCCCGAAGAGAGCATTCTTTATGGCGTAGTCGCCGAACAGCTAGAGACCTTCCTGGAAAGGCAACACCGGCGGGATCGTATCGTTCCCCGGTTCGTGGAACGCGAGTTGCGCTCCTTCCTCGAGTGCGGCGTCCGCGCCAACGGCTTCCTGCGGGTGCACTGCGATGCCTGCCGCCAGGACCGGGTGGTTCCCTTCTCATGCAAAGGACGTGGATATGCCCGTCGTACGGCGGCCGTCGCATGGCTGACACCGCGGCCCATCTTGTGGATCGTGTTTTTCCCGAAGTGCCCGTTCGGCGGTGGGTGCTGTCTCTCCCCTTTGC
>JBEKYG010000557.1:0-4224 GCA_049511215.1 Acidobacteriota bacterium
GCACTTCACGGTGAAAGCCGCCTGAGCCTCATACTCAGGGCCTTCCCCTTCGCCGTACAACGTATAGTTGTAACGGGAACAGAAGACATTGCAGTTGTAGCAGGCTTTCGCTTTCACGACATGGTCTCTGCGCAGGGCTTCGGCATTGACCATTTCGAGATCCTTGAAACAGGTGCTGCGATAGTGGTAAGCGGGCAGGACTCCCATGCGCGCCAGCGAGTCCATGATGCGGGTCGTCCCGTACCTGCGGCGCGCTTCGAACTCGTGGTGACCTTCGAGGTTCGATTGCAGTCGCGCGCAGGCTTTCTTGAAGCGTTCCGGATCGGCGGGTCTGACCGGCTGGTCGCCATGCACGACGATGGCTTTCAGCTTCTTCGATCCCATCACTGCGCCCATTCCCGTCCGGCCCGCGGCGCGGGCGAGGTTGCAGGAGATAATCGAAAAGCGGACGAGATTCTCTCCGGCAGGTCCAATGGCTGCGACTTGCAGGTCGGGATCGCATAAATCCCGGCGCAACCGCGTGGTGGTCTCGGTGATGTCCAATCCCACGAGATGGGAGGCATCCCTGATCTCGACCCGGCCGTTGTCGATGAACAGATAGACCCAGCGGTCCGAGGCTCCGGTGAAGATGATCTGGTCGTGGCCGGCCCAGCGCATTTCGGGCCCCAAAAACCCCCGCGCTCCCGAGTCGCCGAGGTAACCCGTCAGCGGGCTCTTGGCGCTGGCGATGAACCGACACGAGGCAATCAGCTCGCTTCCCGTGAGCGGTCCGACCGAGATGCAGAGAATGTTCTCCGGGCCAAGCGGATCAATCCCGGGCCCCAGTTCACGCAGCAGGGTCACGCTGTTCCATGTCCTGCCACCAATCCCGTCCTCCGGCGTGTCGGTGCGCCGGATCTCGTGTTTGGTCAGGTTTACGCGAAGGCAACTTCCTCGATATATGCTCATGAATCGACCCTCGCGCCGTTCTTCCAGCCTTGGCGTAACGGCTCGCCCTGCACCCGCGCGTAATGAGCACGCTTTTGGCCGGAACTCCCTTGGGACAGCAGGAAGGTTTTCAGTGAAACCGCCTGGAAATCCTCTCGATAGGAGAGGGCCCCGCTGGGGCACACAGCCACGCAGGCAGTGACACCGCCGCACAGGTCACAGAAGAGCGGTTGCTCTTCATGAAATCCAACCGCACCGATCGGGCATGCGGCGGCGCACGTCTTGCAGACATTGCACAATTCCTTGTCCAAAAGGATCTCACCTCGCGCGCCAACAGACAGCGCTTCGGTTGGACAGGCCAGGCAGGGCTTCTCGGCGCAGCTCAGGCAGGCTACCGCCATATCGATGCCAGTCTCCTCCAGCTTGGCCACGCGGATGCGCGCCAAGCCGGGAGAAACCGCACCGAAGTGAAACGAGCTGCAAGCCACCTCGCACATCCTGCAACCAACACAAATTTTGATGTCACAGTCGATCATCGCAGCTTCATTCCATGCCGTCGATGCGCAGAATTACATTTCCGGCCGGATCGGGACAGAGCACCCGGCAGTCCTCCTTCAGCCAGTCGCCGTCCTGCAAGGCGCGCTGTTTGGCCGGCAGCATCGGCAAGACGGCCTGCAGAGCGTACAGGCAGATATGGCGGCCGGGCGGAATATAGAGACGCCCGCCGCGCAGCGTAAAATAATCGCCGGGTTTCATTCGGGACGTGCAGTGGCCACCGACGGATTCCACCACGATGCGTAGACTCCTCGGTCCCTTTTCGGAAGAGCCGGTAGCCATCTCCTTGTCTGCATCGGGATTGAAATCAACTTCCGGAAGGTCCGCAGAGTCCTTCTTGAGCCTTCTCGTCCGTTCGATCTCGAAAACCACGCGGCCCTTCGGGTCAGGGCACTGGGCGTGATGAACGCGCCACATCCAGTCCTCGTCCCTGTGCTCGGCAATCTCCCTCTCCTTCGCGGGAATCATCGGCATCAGGCTTTGCAGGGCCCACAGGCAGATGTATCCGCCCTCCGGAATCCGGATATCACCCTCACGGACGATGAAGCAGTCGCCGGGCTTCATGGGAGGATCGGCCGTGCACTCTCCCATCACCTTTTTGACGATGATCTTAAGCTCGTACACCGAATGCCCCCCGAAGTCTCGATTGCCGGCCCTGCTCCATGCAAAACTGCCACGCCGGCGGCGGGCATCTCAGACGCTCCGTGCCAACGAGCCCGCCCCCGCTCGGCTAATCAGGGCACAAGCTGGATAGGGAAATGAACGACACAATATTGAAATGAACTATCAAGAAAAGCAAGCAGCTTCGACAAAGCGCCGCAAATCGAGACTGGTGAAACACTCAGCCATGAATAAATGCGGCGGGCATAACCGCAACTAAAAACAAAAGCTTAACGCAGAGCCCACAGAGACCAATACAGAGGCCGCGGAGCTCGAATAGAGAATCGACTCAAAACAAGGGTATCCTTTGCGGCCTCTGCGTTAAGCTTTTGGTTTTCGTGCTCTAACAGCATAGATTTGACCGTAAGTAGTACGAATCGGGATGGAAAAGTCAACCAACCTGCCCTATGGCAAAATTTTTCCTTGACGACCATTGTCCTATTGAACTATTGTACTAGTGTTATATTACATAAGGACACAAGGATGATATTCCAGATTAACCCTTCCGATCCGACACCGCTGTACGCGCAGTTGGAACGCGCCATCCGGTCCGCAATTGCCACCGGGCGGTTGCAGCCGGACACGCAGCTGCCCACGGTGCGCCAACTGGCTGTGGACCTGCGCATCAACGCCAACACCGTTGCCAAGGTCTATCGGGATCTGGAGCGGGCTGGCCTCGTGGAAACGCGGCGGGGAGTGGGGACTTTCGTCAAGGCTCCGCCGCCCGATGCAAAGCCGCTCAGGGAGCGTGAACGCCTGCTCAAGGACTTCGTCGAGCGTTTTTTTGCCGAGGGTGCTTTGCATGGATTCGGTGCCGACGAGTTGCTGACCCATCTCAAGCGTCGGCTCTCCAAAGGAGAATGAAACGTATGCCTGCAATCAGGACTGACTTGAAGCTGGATTCGGCGCTGCGGCTGAATGTCATTGCCGTGGTGATTTTTCTGGTGATCTTCCTGCCCGCGCTTGGGCTGGGCATCTATGTAAATAACCCGGTCTATGCAGTCGCAGGGATACTCCTGGGTATCCTGCTGGCGCGAGCGCCGCAGGTTGCCAAGCAGTGGGAGCGAGCTATCGTGCTTCGCCTGGGAAAATATCGGCATCGCAGGGGACCCGGGCTGTTTTGGATTGTGCCCTTTATCGACACGATTTCAGCGTGGATCGATCAGCGCACGATCACCACAAGCTTTGCCGCCGAGCAGACGCTGACTGCCGATACGGTGCCGGTAAATGTGGATGCCGTTTTGTTCTGGGTGGTCTATGATCCCGAAAAGGCAGCCCTCGAAGTCCAGGATTACAAGCAGGCGGTCAGCTGGGCGGCGCAGACGGCGCTGCGTGACATCATCGGCCGCACCTCGCTGAGCGATCTGCTGCGGGGGAGGGAGCGCATCGAGGAGGAGCTCCAGAAGCTCATCGATGAACGCTCCAACCCTTGGGGCATTACGGTTCAATCGGTCGAGATGCGGGATGTCATTATCCCGGAGGCCTTGCAGGACGCCATGTCGCGCGAGGCCCAGGCCGCGCGGGAAAAGCAGGCCCGGGTAATCTTGGGCGAGGCGGAGCGGGATATCGCCCACCTCTTTCAGGAAGCCTCGAAGGCGTACCAGGAAAATCCGACGGCACTGCACTTGCGTGCTATGAACATGCTGTACGAAGGATTGAAAGAAAAAGGCGCCTTGATGCTGGTCCCGAGCACGGCGGTGGAATCGATGGGTTTGGGTGGCTTGCTGGGTGCAGCAGCCCTGCGCCAATCCCAGCTGTCAGAGAAACAAGGCGCGCCGAGCGCCTGAATGCCGGCGGAAATGGTGACAGCCTGTCACCATTTCCCGCCTATTCTTTTTGCTCATCGGCCTCCTCCGTCAACAACGGCATTTTGCCATACGGCGAAAAAACGGCGGGGTAGATATGGTCCGGAAAGCGGTTCGGGATCACCTTTAGCGCGGTACCGAGTCTTTCGACGGTTTTGCCGGATCGATTAATCTGTGTTCAGGCTTGCTAGGAGCCTGTCCGAGAATTAGGAGGGGCCGCGTTCCGAGCGCCGCGGGGGCAGATGCGAGGCGGCGCGACGCAGGCGATGTCTCGGTA
>JBEKYG010000558.1:0-4220 GCA_049511215.1 Acidobacteriota bacterium
CTAATTAATGCATCTTTTGGTAGCCGATTTCACCGAGTTCTGAGTCTGGTTGTTTTTTATTCGACAGGCTTTTTCAGCGATCTATCAAAGAGCGTATTGCTAGCGTTTAGACATTTTAATATTGGGATAGTGATCTGGATGATGATAAGCTAATTTTAACGACGCAGAACCCCCTCAAGCGCCCTTGTATGAGGATCGACATGCAAGCGCGGAATATTTGCAAAGATGTGACCAAGATGGGCTGTATCGCATTGCTCGCTTTCGTCTCACTTGCATCACAACATCTGGAGCTGGCCAATACCCGACGGATCTACGTGATTGCGGTCAGAACATGCTGGGATGCATCCCTCTTTGATTCAACCTACAGGCTTGGCGACCCCCAACGCAGATTGCGGGTTCCTGTAAAGCAGGCGCCGTTTCGGGCGCCTGAGCTGTTATTCAGCGGTTACGCAACGACTCCTGGGGGCGCCCCGGACCCGACGGGGAAAGCCAGGATCGAAAAGGAGTTCCAGAAGCAGAAGAAGTATAGCATCGTTTCATCTGCCATGGATGCAGATCTGATCTTTCTTGCCGAAACCAGAACCAGGTCTTTTGTCGGGGCGACAATGAAGCCGACGGAAGGTCCTAAGTCGCCGGAGTTCAAATGGCCACGACCCCAAGCCGGCGGGGATTGGACTGGCCCAGAAATTGTATTTCCATCCCCCGAAGGCAGAGGCACCTTCTTTGGCGAGTTGCAGGATGAAAAGCCAAATCTTTTTTCCCTCGCCATGGCGATTGCCGTGCCCGTGGGAGCCTACCAGCGTTCCCCAGATGACAGCGCCGCACTTTACGTTGCACGCGTCTGGGAAGGAATTGTCTCCAGCAGCAATGGAAAGTCTGTTTCGCTTGAGGGACTAGTGAAAAAGTTCCACGAGGGAGGAAAACTTCCGCGCGTGAGCGCAATCTCCACCAATCCGCAACCACCTCGTGCCCTTCCCGGCATGCTGACCCGAGAAGCCCGGACGGCGCCAAGCGGTGAAGTATCGCCTGCCTCCGGCCAGAAACCGAACGCCTCTGCCGCCAATACGACAATAAGAGCCGACGTCGAACTCGTTACGGTGCCGGTCATCGCTGCCGATGGAAATGGGAAATATGTTTCCGATTTGAGGCAGTCTGAACTTCATATATTTGAAGATGACGTCGAGCAAAAGATCGACAGATTCATCTCGGAAGACGAACCGTTCAGCGTGGCGCTTCTGATCGATACCTCAGTGAGCATGCGCTTCAGTGACCTGGAAATTCAGCGGGCTGCGCTGGATTTCGCGCCTACGCTCCGCCCTGACGACCGCGTCATGATCGTTTCTTTCAACTCCCGGGTTTATCTCGACTCTGAGTTTTCCGGCAACCGCGAGCAGATCATCCGCGCAATTTCTCAGATGCACAAGGGCGAGAACACCAGGCTCTATGATGCGATCAAGCTGGCCATGGAGGAGCGGCTGCGTTTTGTTTTGGGTCGAAAGGCAATTGTGCTATTCACGGACGGATTGGATACGGCAAGCGATCCAACGAATGAGGCGGGCGCGCTGGAGGAAATTGAGCAATCCGATGTGCCAGTCTATGTGATTCAGTACGACACAAGAAATCGCACCAGGCTGCCGTCATCATGGACCGTGGAAAAGGCGCCCGAAGGATACCTCGATCGGGACCAAGTCTACGCTCATGCTGCCCAATATCTGCAGGATTTGAGCATCGGCAGCGGCGGACATTATGAGCAAGCGGCCGATAGCGAGACCGCCCGGGCGGCTTTCGCCCGTGTTTCGGGCAATCTCCGCCACCAGTACACGATCTGCTATTATCCTACGAACCATGCGCGCGACGGCTCTCTTCGCCACATCCACGTGATCGTTGATCGGCCCGGCGTCAAGCTCAGGGCCCGAACGAGTTATCGGGCGGGAGCGCAACAGGCCAGCGACAAAAGCAAGTAACTCTGCCGGGGAGGCATCCGTGTATAAACGGATTGATACGTCAGGCATATTGCGGCTCGGCCTGATTGTGCTGGTGGTAGTACCTCTGCTCGACTCGCAGACTGTCCAGTTCAAGCGCAAACGGGCAGTGTACGTCCTCGCTGTCCGCGACTCGCATCTCTTCACCATGTGCCCAACCACGGAGTCAGTTACGCTGCCGGGTGGCAAGGTCTGGAAATCCGACGGCAACGCTTCCGTTACTCACTATTATCCGGACCACGCTACTATCACGTTTTTCGACGACGATCGTCCTGTCTCCGTGCTTTTGCCGCTCCCAGTAACCGGTGCCGGCAAAGGCATGTCCTCCGGGCAGCCATTGGCCGGCCGCGCCGAACTGGATCGGGTTGCGCCGGATCCGGAAATCAATAACAGAATCGAGAAAGAGTTTCTAAAGCGGAAGGAATATGCTCTCGTCGACTCCCCCCTAAAGGCGGATTTCGTTTTTCTGGCGGAAGGGACGTATCTGCCGATGCAGATCGGAAAAATGTCGACCCCGAGTGCCTCGAATGGCGTAGCCTTCAAACCCCTTGGGGATTATAAGGCGGCTTTCCTTCAGGTTGTTTTCGCCATCGTCGTGCCCGCATCGGCTTTCAATTCAGGAGGCATCCGAAACACCGCCTTGATCGATGCGCGGCTGTGGGAAGGCTCGGCCACATGGCGAATTACTCCCACGGCCGGGGGAGAGGAGATCGCCCCGGCTTCACCGGAAGATGTGGTGGCGCAGTTCCACAACAAAGAAAAAAGGCCTCCTGACCATTTCCCGCTCTGCGCTGCTTCTTCACAAACTTTGCTTATCGCGGGTCAAGATTCGACAGGCAGGGTACGAGCTCAGGACCTGAAGACGGGTCCTGGTGTGTCTTCGGCGCCGGCGGCGCCCGCGCAAGAAGCGGCAGGCAGGAACCAGGCAATCCGCGTGGAGGTCACACTAGTCACAGTGCCGGTCATGGTATTGGACTCAGACGGAAAATACGTTTCAGATCTGAAGGATTCTGACTTTCGTATATTTGAGGACAACGTCAAGCAGAAGATTGACCGGATCATTCCTGAGGCGGAACCCTTCGATATGGCCCTCATGGTCGACACTTCCGCCAGCATGCATTTTAAAGCGGAGGAAATTCAAGACTCGGCTCAGGCATTTGTCAGCGCCGCCCGGCCTGATGATCGGCTCATGGTCGTCTCCTTCGACAACCGGATTTTCATCCACTCCGAGCTCACTGCCGACCGGCTCCAGGTGCGCGGCGCGATATCCTTGATGCAGCCGGACGAAGGGACCCGGCTCTACGATGCCATCGACCTTGTCCTGGCGGATCGCCTGGACAGAATCCGCGGCCGGAAAGCGATCATTCTTTTTACCGATGGAGTTGACACGCGCAGCCGTATCGCCGGCGCCTCTGACACGCTGGCGGCGATTGAGGAGTCCGACGTGCTCGTCTACGCAATACAGTACGACACCAGCAGCGAAATCGGCCTGAAACCGCTCCGGGACCTCGAAACCTGGGTCGTGCTTCCCCAGGACGCCCGAAACAATACGGAGCGCTATGCGCGCGCCGACAAATATCTCTTCAACCTGTGCAACGGCAGCGGCGGCCAACTCTACGTCGCACAAGCTGGAAGCAACCTCAATGAGGTCTTTGCGCGCCTTGCCGACCAGTTGAGCCACCAGTTTACGCTGTGTTACTACCCCTCCAACCCAAAACAGGATGGATCCTTTCACCGCCTAAGAGTCGAAGTCGACCGTCCTGGTGTTAAAGTCCGCAGCCGAACTGGCTATCGCGCCTCCGGGCAACAGCCGCCTGGCAAGTAAGATGCCGGGTCGTGCAATGTCGCCGCCGCGATCCGAAAGACGATCCGGGACTTATCCCCTCTTAGGCGGCAGTCCAAGCGGAATTCAAGATCACCGACAAAGAGAATGGATAGGCGAAATAAGCTTCGTGATCGCGGCTGTCTTCCCCTGCACGACCTCCTGAATGCGATCCCACCAGCTTCCGATATCGAAGTGTTATGTCAACCGGCCGCGCGAATTCGCTCCAAACCGCAGCCAATTGTCGATTTTAGCCCAACTTCCTCATTCGTCGGAGCAGTTCTGGCCGTTTTCGGGGGATATGCCTGGATAAACCCTTTGTTTTCAATGGAGGGATCTGAGAAATTTGAATATAGTGACTAACACAGTGAATAATAAGCTTGACAGTGAAGTGCCGTGATGATACATATAGTGGA
>JBEKYG010000559.1:0-4216 GCA_049511215.1 Acidobacteriota bacterium
GACCAGCATCTCGCCTGGATGAGTCGGCTCTCGATGTGTCGGTACACGGACCATGTGGTAACCTCTTTCCACTCTAGTGGTAATCCACAATCTCGACTCGAACCGGCCCGTCATCGGTCCAAACGAAACAGATCCGGTACCGGTCGTTGATACGGAAACTGTGCTGCCCGATCCGCTTTCCGGCGAGCGCTTCAAGACGATTTCCAGGCGGCACGCGCAGGTCGGCGAGCGTGACTGCCGAGTCGATCTGCTCCAGCTTTCTGGCTGTTACCCGCCAAAGCTCTTTTGGGCAACACCGCCGTGCAGCCTTGGTGTCGCGCCCGTTGAAGATGTCTTCGGTGCCCTGGCCTTCGAACTCGCGGATCACCAACGCATGATAGCACGGCTCCCATGCTATGGTATACCGGTTTTCGAACAGCGCCATCCGCCGTTGAATCGGCTTACACCTTGGCGGAGGAGGCAATTACACGAACCTTGCGGCTGGTCGCGGAGTAATGAGCGTGGCCGGCAGGCCTTCCCACGTGCGGCCGTCGAGGAGACGGCCGGCTTTCTTTTTGTTGGTGCCGCCCCATTGTTTGAAAAAGAAGGGGACACCGGCGGCGAGGCACTGTTCTCTGATTTCCACCACCCAGGCTTGTTCCATTGGTCTGGCGCCGGGGCCGGATTCGCCGCCCACGATCACCCAATCGATCTTGGTTAGATCGATCTCCCCCATGCGTTCGAGCAGCGGTTCGAAGGAGATGAACCTGACGCGGGCCGGGACCCTGCGCAGATAATCGATCCGATCCAGGTATTTCCGGGTTTCGACACTTACACCGGCCCAAACGTTGTCCGGCCATTCGAGGTCACGGCCGAGCCTTTCCATGCGCTCGGCGCGCTTGGTCAGAACCTGAAACGTGTGCCAGGAGGCGCGGCTCATGACATCGAACACGCTCCGGATGAAGGCATCAGTGACCTCTCTGTGAAAGAGATCGCTCATGGAGTTCACGAAGACGGTCTGAGGCTTTCTCCAGGTAAGCGGCAGCTCCAGCATATGCTCCTGGAGCGACACCTTGAATCCACGCTTATAATTCGGCTGCCCCATGGCCTGGAGCCGCATGGCCATGCGCTCGGCGTAACAGTGCTTGCAGCCCGGACTGATCTTGGTGCAGCCGGTTACGGGATTCCAGGTGGATTTGGTCCACTCGATGGTTGAGCCTTGTGCCATCAGCGCAGATCCTTTAACAAATGTCCCGCAATCCTGAGCTCCACCTCTGCGCCGCGCTTATTGGACGCCGCAAAGCACAGCAAGTAAAGCGGGCTGCTTGTTCATTTCGAAGCACAGCTGGTTCTTCTGCGGCACCGGACCAGTTGAGTCAGGCAGCACCATTCAGCATTGCCGCGGTCTGCTCGCGGCGAGACCACAAAAGCGGCTGGATATCATAGGCGCGGATAGCGGCAAGGTTGTCTTCCTTCACAGGATGTTCGACGTCATTCAGGAAGGTGAAAGCCTGCAAAGGATCGGTGCGGATGACCCGGACGTCGGCAACGGCGAAGGCGAATGAGGTGGCCTGATCCTTGCCCAGGACATTGATGGCCTGCAGCACTCTCTGCGGCTTTTTTGCGGTTTTGGGCAATCCAAAATCAAACTTATGATCAAAGCCGCTGCGGCCGCTCAGCTTGAAGTCGGGAAAGAAAGGGATGGCGTTTTGTTCCAGGAACCGGGCCACGTCCTCTTTGAAGAGCGAAAGAACGTGTTCTTCAGCCATCACGAACATATCGTTGATGGACAGGATGGCCTGAACCAGGGCGTGCTTCTTCTGCGGAAAATCGTGGGGAGATGCCGCGACCAGCACCTCATTATTTTCCAATCGGACTCCAAACCCGTTGAGGATAGACTGGAGGTGAGCCTTCCGTTTCTCGGTCTCGAAGCTCATCCCTGTTGCCTCTAGATCGGCGATCGTGTAGCCGTCGTCGGTCAGGACAATGGCGCCGTTGCGTTTCTCAACATAGAGTTCGATTTCGTCGTTGTGGCGATCCAGGAAAGGAGTCGAGATCTGGCAGCAGGCCTCCAGCTCGTTGACCCGCAATCCTTGCTTGAGCCAGCCGCGGTACTCCGCGATCAATCGCTCGCACTCGTTCTTTCTCATATTGATAATTGTATCGCAGGCATTCCCGCAGGCCTACAAATCGAAGAAAATCTTCCAGGCAACCCACTCCGGACGCCAAATCCCGAATGAGGAGACCCGGCACATCGGCAACTTCATATGCGATCCGATCCTCGAAATCCTCACGGTACAAATGAATGTGAGCGCCGGCAATCCTTTGGCCGGGTCGATAAGGCGATTCCGGCGGATTGTGGTGAGCAGACCCATTGAGATCGAGTCGGGCCAACACGATGATTTTCCTGGCACGGGTTTGATACTTGAGTCGAATCCGGTTGCGACGTCCGCGTTCAATGGTCAGGAGAAATTGCTCACGACGGTCCGTCGAATGAAGCAGCCGATCGTAGTTCATCGGCTCACCCTGGGTGAACTCAAGCGGCTCAGAATCCACAAATTCCTTGGGCATCTGCAATAAGGAATCTGCCTCTTGCTGGGTCAGCGCCATAATCGATTCGTCCTGAATTGGATGTCGCGCAGTTTCTATCCCGGGTGGACGCCGAGCGCAAGCGAATTCCGCTCCGCCAAATTGAAATTGGCTCTCAACCGCAGCAAATTATGGACACCCATCGAAGATGCAGTAATGGTGGGTGTCCACATTTTCCCTAAAAGATACTTGACAGGGATTTTAAAGCACAAATAGGGTGGAGTGTGGTTGATCGGTTCCAATAAAACGGACCGCGGCCGATAAGCCGGCCCCCAAGGCTGGCCCGGTTCCCGCGGTGAATTTCCCGACGCAACTCCGATGCGAGCGGGCTGGAGCTCCAAAAAGAAACCAGCTTCGGATTGGCGAAGCTCTGTTTCGATAAGGGCGAGCCAAACTTCAATGGGCGAAGCCTATGCTGAATACTCCATGGAGTCTGAGCCGAAGCAATTTGTTCAGCCGCGAAGAACATGGCGAATGCGACGGAGAGCATCTTCTGCGTGGCTGTGACCATGATCTTCACCTCGCTGACCATGGTCGGCGTCCGCCACTCCATGGTATTCGTCAACGACACCACGGTCTTTGCCAACGAGAAGATTTCTTTTATTGCCGACACCATGTTTTTCGTGAAGGAAAAGATGGTCGCCACCTTGGACAAGATGGTCTGCGAGGCGGAGACCATGTTTTTCGTAACGGAAAAGATGGTCGCGACCTTGGACAAGATGTTCTGCGAGGCGGAAAACATGTTTTTCGTGACGGAAAAGATGGTCTCAATCTTCGACAAGATGTTCTGCGAGGCGGAGAAGATCTTTTTCGTGACGGAGACAATCCTTTTCGTCACGAAGAAGATCTTTTCAGAGCATAGCCAACCCATTGCCTATATTGCGGTTAGCGCGACGCCCGATTTTGACCATGGTCTGCGTCACGGAAAAGATTTTTTCAACGACGGAAAAGATTTTTTCAACAACGGAGACCATCTTCTCCGTTCCGTTGACCATCTTTTCAGTGGCTCAGACCGTGGTCTCCGTTATCGAGGCAATCTTTTCCGTCGTGGAGACAATGATTTCCACCACGGAGACCATTTTCTCCGACGTGGAGACCATGATTTCCGCTACGGAGACCATTTTCTCCGACACGGAGAGCATCTTCTCTGTGCCGGACACCACTTTCTTCGCGACGGACACCATCTTTTCCGTCTCGCAGAAAACCGTCGGTGAGGCGCCGGCGGTGTTTTAGCCACTCAATCAAACACTGAAAGGAGATACATTATGCTTCAGCACGTTCGAATTGCGGATGGTTTCAGAAGCCAGTCTGCTGAATAACTGGCAGCTACTGCCGGGGGCATTATCACCGGCCTAACCGGCAACCCTGCTTTCCCATCTCCGCCGGTCGAGCTCAAGACGGTGCAAGGGGCCGTCGACGAGCTCAACGCGGCCTTGGCGTCGCAGGCCCATGGAGGGCCGGCCGCAACGGCGGAGAAAAGAAACAAGCAAGAAGCCCTGATCACGCTCCTGCGCAAGCTTAAGCACTACGTCGAGGACAACTGCGGCAACGATGCCGCGATTCTTCTCTCCAGCGGCTTCCAAGCTGCGGTCGCCACTCGTATCCGTGCGCCGCTGGGGAATCCCTCGATCCTCAGCGTCGACAGGGG
>JBEKYG010000560.1:0-4203 GCA_049511215.1 Acidobacteriota bacterium
ATTTCCATCGGCAGCTCGGCCAACGGCGCGGTTCAGGCATTCGGCCTGCCGCTCACGAATCACCTCGTCAAAGCCGACGGCACACCGATTGCTCGCAATGATTACTTCGTGCCGGGCTCAATCCTGCGCGTTGCGATCGACCCGACCAATGTGCTGGCACACGGGTACGGCGATCAAGCGGATATCTTTTTCAGCAACAGTTCCGTTTGGAACCTGGGCGCGAATGCGTCCGGTCCCAGCACGCACTCCGTCGCGTGGTTCCCGAACGCCGAACCGCTCCGCAGCGGCTGGGCATGGGGCCAGAAATACCTCGACAAGGGGATCTTGATGGCTGAAGCCACAGTCGGCAAAGGCCGGTTGATTCTCTTCGGAAACGAACTCCTCTTCCGCTCGGAGCCGCACGGCAGCTTCAGGTTCTTCTTCAACGGCCTGTATTTGTCAGTGGCTGAAGGGCTGAAGTAAGGCAGATAGCTGAACGAGGCGCATTTTCGGTGTGAGTCCTGCGGCCGCCGCCTGGGATCTCGCACCCAAAATGCGCCTCAGCCGCGTCATCTGCAGCCAAACGCCCGTTACTCCCGCCGTGTGCGGAAAGGATTTTTGCCGCCAAGACTCCAAGACTCTAAGGCGCCAAAAGTCTTAATCTTTACTTGAATTCGAAATTCGAGATTCGAAATTCAAAAATCTCGAATCTCGAATTTCGAATCTCGAATCCCCGATTTTTTGGCGTCTTGGTGTTAAACTGAGGCGCATCCGCGATGTCTCGAGGAGGTTTCACATGAGCAGGAGTTCTGTCTTCATCGTGTTGAGCATCTTGGTGGCATTTTTCTCTGCAACCTGTCAGCGCGCCGTCCAAAAGCAGGAAGTCATGCCTCTCCGCGATGGCTGGAAATTCATGACCGGCGACAACCTGCAATACGCCAGGCCGGAGTTCGACGATTCCAAGTGGGTGCCGATCCGCGTCGACCAAAATTGGGAAAACCAGGGCTACGAGAAGCTCGACGCGTTTGCGTGGTATCGGCTCCGAATTGTCATACCCTCGAGCCTGAATAAAAGTTCCTATCTCAAGGATGGGCTGCGGATCTTCCTGGGCAAGATCAATAACTTCGACCAGTCGTTTCTCAACGGCCGGATTCTCGGAATCAATGGCCAGACGGTTCCCGCCGACACCCCACTCGATGATTCCTATACGAAGGCGGACACGAACTTGTATGACAAGGGGCGCATCTATGTCATCCCGCCGGACGATTCCCGCATTCTGTGGGACAAGGAAAACGTCATCGCCGTCCGAGTCTTCGATGCGGGCGGCCTGGGCGGCATGTACACCGGGGACGGGTCGCTGCGAATGACCGCCCTTCCCGATTTTCTGGCTAGCGACAGAGTACAACGGCCCTTTTCGGTCGAGGGCCGCGAGATCCTCAAAAAGTTTTCCATCCAGAACACGTCAGCCATCCACGCGCTTGCGGGGCAGTTCGTGATGCGGGCAACGGACAAGCTGTCCGGTAAGGAACTCTCAAAGAGCGAAGAGCCAATGAGCCTTCAGCCGAATGCCGGCCGGGATTTCACGATCAAGCTGGCTTCGACGGATCACCCGGCACAGGTCACGTGTACGTTTACCTTCGAGCCCACAGGAGAACAGTCGTCATGGCAAGAAGAGGTGCCTTACATCCTGACGCCCGCTCCGCCAGACGGGCCAAGAATCAATGGCGCGACCATTGTCGGTGCAAGGCCGGGCCGGCCGTTTCTGCACGCCATCGCGGCCACCGGCAAACGGCCGATGACCTTCGGCGCCAGAGGATTGCCCGCGGGCCTTGCGCTTGACCCGGCAACCGGCATCATCAGCGGCCGGACTTCGCCCGGAGGAGAGCACCAAGTGAGCCTTACGGCGGAAAACGCCCTCGGAAAAGCGGAGCGCGTCCTGACCATCGTCATAGGCGATCGCATCGCGCTGACTCCGCCGATGGGTTGGAACAGCTGGAACGCTTGGGGCCTGAGCGTCGATCAAAACAGGGTTTTGGCCAGCGCGCAGACGTTCAAGAACAAAGGCCTCCAAAACCATGGCTGGACCTATATCAACGTTGATGACGGTTGGGAGATCAAGAGCGATTCATCCGCGCCGAAGCGCAAGGACAATGGGGACATCATTACCAACGAGAAGTTCCCGGACATGAAGGCGCTCGGCGACAAGATCCACGGTCTCGGCCTCAAGTTCGGGATCTATAGTTCGCCCGGTCCGCAAACGTGCGGTGGTTATACCGCTACCTATGAGCACGAGATCAATGACGCTCGAAGCTGGGCAACCTGGGGGATCGATTACGTGAAATACGACTGGTGCTCGTACGACCGGATCGCCAAGGACAACTCGCGGGCCGAGCTGATGAAGCCCTATCAATGGATGCGCCAGTGCCTCGACAAGGTCGACCGGGATATCGTTTACAGCCTGTGCCAGTACGGCACGGGAAAAGTGTGGGAGTGGGGTGCGCAGGTCGGCGGCAACCTGTGGCGCACCACCGACGACATCACGGACACTTGGGAGAGCCTGAAAGGCATTGGTTTTGGGCAGACCGAGGATGCGCCGTTCGCGGGACCTGGGCACTGGAATGATCCCGATATGCTCGTCGTGGGCTGGGTCGGCTGGGGGCCGAGCCTCCACCCGACGCGCCTCACTCCCGATGAGCAATACACCCACATCAGCCTTTGGTGCCTGCTCTCCGCCCCGCTCCTCATCGGCTGCGACCTCGAGCGGTTGGACGACTTCACGCTGAATCTGCTGTCCAACGACGAGGTGCTCGCGCTTGACCAGGACCCGCTGGGAAAGCAGGCCGTGCCGAAAACCACGGAGGGTACGATCCAGGTCTGGGCTAAAGAATTGGCGGATGGCAGCCAGGCCGTTGGCGTCTTCAACCTCGGCGAGGCGCCGAAGGATTTTGTACTCGACCTGGGCAGTCTGGGCTACGCGGCTCCAGTCAAAGCCCGGGATGTGTGGCGGCAGCAAGACACCGGCGAGTTCAGCCGGACAATCCCGGTCCGGGTTCCCTCCCATGGCGTCGTGCTCTGGAAGCTGACCGAAATGACCCGCGTGAAATGACATCCCCTCCTGCCATGTCATTCAGGATAAAGAGGACGCCCGGAGCAAATAAGGCAATCGCACCCATGGCGGCCGTGGCAAATCCGGGCGTCAGGTGCTGATCAGCGAGGAAATACGGTGATTTCGTGGTGTTGTGGGGCTCGCTGAAAACGGTGAAGGCAGCGCCGGCAGGGCCACTCGGGCGAGATTGATTCTTCGGCAGTTTTTGCGGATTTCAAACCGAAGTCTCCGGGCTGGAGTTCCAAAAACAACCAGCTACTGATAGACTGAACTCTGCTTAAAGCTCTCGATGGCAAAGGATGTGGACCGCGCCAACTCCCTGTTACCGGGCTGGGTCAGGCTGCGGTTTTGGGCAGGTTCATGACTTCAACGGTCAGTCCCTGACTATCTTGTGCAAGTGTGACATTGAGCTTTTCAAACCCGATGATTTTCCCGCTGGCATCCTTCATAAAGACAGTATCGTCATCAGCCTCTTCGCAAACTTCTTCGCGCTCGGGTTCATCCAGCCAGACAGTCAACGTTTTGGCGAACGCATCATAGTAAATTCTTATTTTTTCCATATCCGTTCTCCCTGCTTCACTTTGTCAGCTGGATACGCTGTTATCAAAAATCCCCTATCCTCAGAACGTTTGACGACGGCGCATACCCACCGGGACCGAGTCCTCCGATGGAATAGAATCACGTCTGCATCGCCCACGCTGCGCCGGACTTCATCCGGATCCGCAAGAGCTTCCTCGACATCGCTCTTGCATCCCCTCATTGGCGGATGCTTGATGGCAATGATCCTCTGCCAATACTCGTCGGAGCAAATTACCCGAAAGCCCAACGGAGTCAGGACATCAATGGCGAGCATGCGTGTTCTTGGCTCCTTCTCGATTCCCAGCTTGCCAGAGGCATTATGTCTCGCAGGTTATTGTAGCATGTCAGGCACCGCTGCATTGCAGCAGACATGCCTGAGGGCTTGAACGCGGAGTCATTTCCCAACAGAAGCTGCCATCTGCGGTGAGGTTTTTGGCTGCGGCTATGATGCGCGGAGAGCGCAGCGATCGCCCTGGCCTCGCGCTCGAAGCGGACCAATGCCGCGGGATCCTCGGCCAGATGAGCAGGCAGCACCTTGA
>JBEKYG010000561.1:0-4201 GCA_049511215.1 Acidobacteriota bacterium
AGCGTTCGACAGCCCGTTCCGGGCAAGCAGGACGGCAAAAGCTCCTGCCCGCGTTTATCCGCGTCCAATTTTGTTGTTTTTCACGGGCGTGAGGTTCTGCTTCATGAATAATTCAGGCTAGACAAACAATCGACCTCCTTAAAATGGTCTCGCTGCCCGGTACCCAAGCCGATCAGGAGCGGAGGAAAGGCTATGCAGGAGTGCGACCTAAGCGCCGACTCAAGTTCCGCAGCGCAGGTGGCAGGCGCTGTGGAATCACGGCAATCCTACGCGCCAAATTCCTACGTATCCTTCTCCGGTCGAGGCCGCGTGCTTGCTCGTTACACCAGATCGGCCACAGGGTTGTGTCGCAGTTGCGGCCCGTGAGGATGTGGGCGGCCGCTATCATCAGGACCGTCTTTAGCCGCCGATTTTCCTGGTGAGACGCACCTTCGGGGCGCTTTCCCGCCGACTCATGGCGGCGTATGCCAATGCAAGCGTGATGCATAATCCTATGACGGTCGGCCCCAGTGGCATGACATCTCAAAATAAGCCTATCTGGGCGCTCTGGAGACAATGACGTATAAAAACTTCAGGGCGGCAGAATGCATCTACCGAATCTATTGATCAGAAGAAGCGGAAGTAAAACAGGAGCACGAGCGCGGCAAGGACGAATCGGTAGATGACGAAGGGGACAAAGGTCCCCGCTTGGAGATATCGGAGAAAGTAACGAATGCAGAGGAAACCTGTGATCGCGGCACAGCACACGCCCGTTGCGAGCACAGCCCATTTGATCTCAATAGGATTTGCCAGCCCGCCGGCCATCGACAACGCAGGGTGGCGAATAGCTTTCAAGAGATGCCATCCCTCAAGCATTCCAGCTCCGACGATCACCGGTGTAGCCAGCAGAAATGAAAACCGTGCCGCAGAGGGGCGATCAGCATCACGCAGCAGCGCAGTGCTGATGGTGATTCCGCTCCGCGAGACCCCAGGGATGAGAGCCAGGGCCTGGCTCAGCCCAATCCAGATCGAGTCTCCCCAGGAAAAGTCATCCAGGGAACGCTGCCGTCGGCTCCGGCGGTCCGCGACGTAGAGGACAATCCCCAGAGCGACCAGCGTTGCAACGGTGACAAGGGGCGACCGCAATTGATTCTCAACCTGCTTCTCGAAAAGGACGCCGACAATGGCCGCGGGCAAAGTCCCGACGATAAGAAACCAGGCCAATCTCCGTTGAGAGTTCCCGAACAGATCGCGCGCTAGTAGGCCGTGAATGAACTCTCTGGCAAGCGTCACCCAGTCCCTCCAGAAATAGGCTAGGATTGCGACGGCCGTTCCGACGTGCAAGGAGACATCAAAAACGAGCCCTTCCGGTTTCCATCCCAGTAACCACGGAACAAGGATCAGGTGCGCCGAACTGCTGATGGGCAAAAACTCAGTCAAGCCTTGAACAATCCCCAATACGGCCGAGGCCAAAAGTTCCATTGAGGTCTCCAAAACAGTCAGTGACCTCCAGCAAAGCCGGAGACTTGATTTGTGAATCGCTCAAAGCGGCCTTCGCTTCGGGCTGACAGCTAAGGTACCGCCTCGCTACGAAACCCCGTGAGCATTGCGGGATAGCGACGAATATCATATCAGATCAGGTCTGGAATCGCGCCTGTCTTAGCCATGGACTTAAATCTGCGTCCTGGCTTCATGGTTTCGACTTTATTATTTGCCTTATCGAATTCAGGATTTCTCTGCAAACCTCCGAGGACAGAGGCGTGATATCAAAACGGAATCGCTGCACTGAAATCCAGCAGCGATCCAACATCGTATCCTCGACGCCGAGATTGTGACTGCGTTGTATCGTCTCCGCGTATTGCGCCAATACTCGGTGAGCCTTGTCAAGAAATGCACGGGGCGAGGTTCGCAGTTTCTTTTCGAGTGCGGTGAGGCACTCATCCGTGCCTCGGTCTTTTCGAAAGCGTCCTGCACGCAACCAGAGCACCAGAGGCAGTATCGCTGCAAGCGCCGCCAGAGCTAAAACCACGAGCGCACCCGAAGATCCAAAAAGGCGCGAACAGATTCCAGTTTCTGTGGCCCCGCGGTGCGGAGAAGCAGCACTGTTTTGGCTCGTTGAAGATAAATCGGGAAGCTTCAGCCCTGTGATGCTCAGCCCTTTCCAGGCCTTTTCGTGGGGCTCAAACACAGGCAGAAAGAAATCGTCAATGCGTTGTCCGGATTCGCCCCCCGAAAATCCGATCAACCAACGTTGCCGCTGGACCAGCAGAATCTGCCGCTTCCCTTCTCTGTCCACGATCTGAGCGACATTTTCCGCCGCGGCCAGGCGTGCGTGAAATCGCAAACCCGGCGGTGGCTGCAACCAATCGAGAGGCTGGAACAATGACAAATTGGCCGTTCCCTCAACTTCGAGCACAAAGTCAGGTTGGCCTTCACCTGCAAGGCTCATTTTTCCCTCGATGCGTCCGACGAAGGGAAGATCCGCCCCGGGCAGGGGTGCGACGGGAGGTGAAATCACGTGTACAGGGTCCGGCGTTGAAAGCCCCACCACATCCCAATCACTACCTGCCGGGGAAACCGACCCGTACCTTTTGACTCTCAGCGAGAGCGGCGGCAGCGTCAGCATGCCTTCCATTAGCGGGAAAGCGATGACTTGTCGGAGCAGATAGTCAACGGGTCCTCCCTTCTGGATGGGCCTGGGCGTGGAAGCCGCCTGCTGGGAAATGGGGATCGCCTCGGTCCAAAAGCCAGGGTATTGCTGCGGATCAATGTCAACGGCCGCAGGCGCCTGCTGAGCGCGCAGCCTGTAGACGATGCTGAACTGCTGGCCGACATAGGGTTCGCCGATACTCAGTTCCGTAACAATTGCCAGATCAGGTGCGATCTGAGATACGAAAGTTCGGGATTGATCGGGTGGGATTCCCTGAGCGCCGGCGCTCCAGGACGGCAGCATCATTAAGACCCCGATAAGCGCTGGCACGGTGAACCTATCCAATGAAACCCTTTCCGCTACCTGGGCGGGCAATCATGCTGCACACATATTCGAGACAAAGAAAAAATAGGGCCAGCAACGCGAACCACTGAATCGGGGTCACACGCCCAATGAGCGAGGATCCGGTCAGCGATATTTTCATAATGTCGCGAATCTTCGAGGAGTGCGAGCTCCACGTCCATGCCCCCGTTGCTGATTGGTACCCATACTGCGCCGCAGCGCTGCCTCGGCCGAGCCGCACGAACAAGATATCAGGAAGGCCGCCTTGCCGCGTCGACGAAAGGCGCTCAATTTCTTCAGGCGGCAACGCCGTGACAACAACCAGACGTGAGTTCGAAGACCCGGCCGGTTTTTGCCCGACATATCTGGACAGTGTCTCGGGCAGGCCGAGTCTCGTGGTTCGCTGCATCACGAAACGCTGTCGGGATACAATTATCTGTAGGCCTTTCGCATCCACAGTCGGATACACCAATACTTCCGGTGGCCATCCCGATGCCAAAACGCCAAATCGGGCGCCGGTACCTTGATCGAGGAGGGCTTGAACCGCACCTTCGAGAGCGTCCCAAATTGGGTCTTCGGCAGACTCCGTTGGTGGCACATCCAACATGATTAGAATCTCTGGAGTTTTCGCCGGCGCCTCCTCCAAGTTTGATGCAGGCAGGGGAATCACCGCCGCGGCTGACGCCAGCCCCAACAGAAGCACAAGGAGCGCCGCAGTTCGCGGCACCCAAGGAATAGCAATTCCCAACACCATAGGATCTCCAAAGCTCTTCAGTCGATGGTGGCGCAGCCACTCCGAAACAACCCAGCCGACGAGAGCAACCCCGGGAACTATCTCGAACCAAAGGAATGCCGGATTTCGCCAGTGCATGCTTCCCTCAACCTGGCAACTCAGGACAAACAAATCGTGTCAATGCGAACTCAATGGAAATCAAGAGAATCGAGCCGCCCGCGAGGAATCTCACCCAGGAGAAATCAGGTTGTACGGTAGAAGAAGGGGCTTTCTTGCTGGCTGTATCCAGCGATTGGAGAACCCGACGCAGTTCCTCAGAGTTCGTAACGCGCCTGTAGTTCCCCCCTGTGATTCTGGATACTTCCTCAAGCGCTTTATCATCGATCTGAATACGGGCCTTGATTTCGACCGGCGCCCCTTGCTCCGAAGGGGCCCAGTAGCGCGATATTGAGTCCGTTCCTATCCCGATAGTGTCGATTCTGATCCCCATGCCGGCA
>JBEKYG010000562.1:0-4194 GCA_049511215.1 Acidobacteriota bacterium
TACCTTCACATGCATTGGATACGCTTGCCGCCCGAATCAGGCAACTGGCGGCGAGGGGACTTTCACCCCTCCGGCTACACAGCCTTGTCGGCTGCTCACGCCACCTGGCTGCCGATCGGTGCCGGGCTGGCGGCATAGTAGGATTGGCCGATCTGGGTTGTACCGTCATCATAGACGGTCCGGGTTTCCTGCTGGAAATAGCGGAATGACATCAGCGGCAACGGCTGCAGATAGGCCTTCTCTTCCTGGAACAGCTCCTTGACTTGTCGTTTGGCCCGCCCATGGATTCGTGGCGATGCCCACCGCTCCTCCCAATGCATCAGCCATTCATTCTGCGCCTCGATGCTTTCGAATTTGCGTCCCTTCAAGGCCGTGTTCTGCGTGTACTTCACCGCATTCTCCACGGTCCCTTTGCGATCGGAATCGCCCACCCTCGCCGGATCCGCCACTACGGAATAGTGCTTCAACATGGCGGCATACAGCGGATTCACGTCCGGCTCATAGATGTCCGGCTTGATCACGCCTTCCTTGAGGTTGTCGAGCGTCACGTATTGCGTGCAACCCGAAAAATACCGGAACGCTTCTTCGTGCAGCCGGCACCAGGTTTCCTTGCTCGAGTTCCAAACCACTTTCCGGAAAGCACGCCCGGAATACTTCAAGGTCATGATGAACAGGCGTGGTCGCCGGTACTTTCCGTCGCTATGAAGCGCCGGTGCGCCTTGGCCGTAATCCACCTGGGCTTCTTCGCCCATCAGGAATTCCAGCCGGTCATATTGCTCGGGATCCTTTTTTTTGAGCAGTCGCACGAACCGCTTCACGCTGTTGTATCGGTGAGTGAAACCGAATAATTCCACCAGATCCTGGTAAATGGCCATGGCGTTGCGCCCGAGCCTCACCTGCGCTTCGATCCACTCCCGGTGGGATTCACAGGCCGATCGGACATGCTTGGGCATTTTGGTCGCCGAAGCCGGTGGCCGGGGTGGGGGATTTTGATCCGCTGAGGTCTCCGAGCCGGTGGCCACTTCCACTGAGGTGGGGGATTTTGAATCATCACCGTTTTCGGTCGTACTCGGGTAGCTCAATCGGGCATAACGGCGGATAGTCTTTCGATCTCCCGTTGACTTATCTCATTGTCCAACAATGTCTTGATCGTGGTCTGCAGCGACGGCTTCAAAACGTTCATCCTCTCTCTCCCATTTGTGAACGAAACAAATGGGAGCTTGCACGTTCTGTCGCCGTCTACAGCGATGTTTATCGCGAAATCTGCGCTGCTAGGTGGGGGATTTTGAAGTGGCCACAGGTGGGGGATTTTGGGTGGCCATCAGGGGAGCAGGATGATCACTATTTTCTTGCACATTGGCTAGTACCTCCCGTAATTATGACCTTGCCATCCTTGAATAGTCACAGGTCTCGAGTTGCCCGGCCAGAGGTACGCAGGCCCCCTCCGGTAACGGTGGGGAGCTCGCTGTAGTCCTTTTGCTCACGAAGCTTGGTCAGTTGATATTCCGTGATGGCAACGCCTTCCGGGGCGACAATGAGAACTTCAAGAGGCATTCTCACCGCCTTGCAGCTGTGGGGGCCATTGATATTACCATTTACATCGCCCTTGACGATTCCTGCGGACGCTATAATTTTCAGTACCCCGCCCGTCTTCCAATTCACTATCTCAGGCTGAACCTCAACCCATTGATCGTTTTTCTTCACATAGAGTGCGATCTCGGTGGGCAGATTCGATGCTGATGGCTTTGAATGTTGGGCTGCGCCTGCAGCGTCCTTTTCTTTGTCCGTTTCTCCGGTAGCGGCTGTCATCGTTTCCTTTTGGGCCTCGGGGGGCTTGAACGGATCCGTCATGAAATGGATCAGACGACTGCTCGCACCCCCCTTGCTCAGTGCGATCATGCCTTCAGTGGAGAGGTCGAAATTGTGCTTTGTCTTCTGGATGTTGGAGATGATCACCTCCCCCCCAAGCCGGCCTTGAAAAGCTGTGCGATCGAGTCGTTGGATGGGAGGATCTCCTTCCGAAGAGTCCCTTGAGCATGCGCACCCCTCACTAAATTCTGAGCACCTCAGACTTCAGCGAAACTGTGCCCTTTGGAATGAATTATCTATATCTAATGTCGGATTCTACACTACCTCGCTCTTTTTCAAGCAAGAAATTATCCAGGCTTTGCATGATCAGACAAGCCCACTGACACCATAGTTGATAAAGTATTTATATCCTGTGACTTAGAGGAGGCGCGACACACGGGATGAGCTGTATTAATAGCCTTGTTAATCCAATCAGGTTTGTAAAGGCTCCTGACACTATTAATGAAATCAAATATCAAATCATGCGGAATCTTAGGGGCGGACATCAGATCCAGCATAATTATGCATTTGTAAGGATCTCCGACAGATTCTGTTCACAACGCTTTCCGCACCGCAGGATTTCGAGGAAACCCGCGCCACATGACGACAGGTCGGGAAATCCGGTCCCCGAAATCCGCGAGGCATCTCAGGCTGGAACGATGGCTGCGTAACCGTGCTTGCGGGCGGCCTCGAGCAGAGCTTTGTCGAAGGTGACCAGAGACGCACCGCTCTGTTTCGAAAAGGCGAGCAGGTAGCAGTCGCCAACCCACTTCGAAGCCGGCTTGGCGGCGAACAGCGCCGTGGCTTCTCGGAACGTAGCCTCCATGCCGGGGGAAGGGGCGGATAGAACTCCACGTGCGGGTCGGTCAGCCACCGTTCGTAAACGCCCCAAGCCTTCTTGAGCGTCAGCGTCTGTTCGCCCATGGCAGATTCATTCGTCAGCAGGCGCAACAGACCAACCTGGGTATACCGTGAAAAGACGAGCCTCACCTCTCTGGGCAACAAACGAAGCCAATTCCGAGCTTCGGCATTATGAGAGTGGCCCGCAACCGACAGAACGATCCAAACTTTTTAACCGGGGATTGAAGCTCTCGCAGTCAGCGAGGTGTCCGAAGACAATTCGAGATTCGAGATTATTATTTCTTGGTTGGCACAACGCCGATCTGACGTGTTTCAAGCGGCGGTCGCATCCACTCATCCAAGATATCGAAGACGACCTTGAACTGGGTCTCGTATTTCCTGTCCATATCTTCAAGCTTTTGGGCCAAATCCTTGTGGGTAGCGAGGAGTTCCCGCAATCGAACAAAGGCTCGCATGATTGCGATATTTACGGATACGGCCCGCTTGCTTTTTAAGACACTGGAAAGCATCGCCACGCCCTGTTCGGTGAACGCCATGGGCAAAAACCCACCCAGGCTCGACCGCGAAGGTATCACATTTTGTGATAGCAGGATGCCCAACTCCTCCTTTGAGAGCCTGAACATAAAATCCTCGGGAAATCGCTCCGCGCCGGCTCCCCCGCCCGACAAAAAAGCAACGCAAAGTGCCTAAGACCTTAGAATGGGACGCGGATGAACGCCGACCCACGCGGATCAGATCCGCGTCCCTCCGGATCCAAACATTTTGATGAAATAAAAGCGCGGTGCAAGAAACTGAATGGATGGCAGAGTTGAACCGAGGGGGGAGATGGTGTAAGAATGATTCGAGATTCGAGATTCGAAATTGACGATCTCGAATCTCGAATCTCGAATCTCGAATCGGAAACTATGAGACAGGCAAACGTTCGGTTCAACTACCACGATTACCAGCAGCTCCCCGAGGACAAACGCTACGAAATCCTCAATGGAGAACTCTTCGTGGTTCCAGCCCCAAATATCAGGCATCAACGCGTCGCCATCCGGCTGCAGCTCCGCCTTTTTCAGCATGTCGAGAAAAATGGCCTTGGCGAGCTCCTCGAGGCCCCTTGCGATGTGCTCCTCTCTGAAGAGAATGTAGTTCAACCGGACATCCTATTTGTCGCTAAGGCACGCCTCCGAATCATCGGGAAAACCAATATTCCCGGGGCGCCCGACCTGGTCGTCGAGATTCTCTCACCAGGCACGCGGCAAAAGGATCTCGCGATCAAGCGGAAAATCTACGCCAGATTCGGGGTTCAGGAGTATTGGATCGTCGATCCCGACGCTTCCACCGTGGAAGTGCTGATCCGGGAAAAGTCTGGATACATCACCGCGGGGATCTACCGCGAATCGGACCGCCTGTCATCCCCGCTCCTGCCAAAGCTGAACCTGCCGCTGCGGGAAATATTCGCATAAAATCAATCGAACATTTATTCGAGATTCGATCGCG
>JBEKYG010000563.1:0-4192 GCA_049511215.1 Acidobacteriota bacterium
TCATGGCTACCATGGTATTCAGGCTCCCAAAAACCCGAACAGCCCGGTCTACGTGGCCAATGTTGCGGCCACCTGCGGCCGCTGCCACAGCGACCCGAAGCGGATGGCGTCCTACGGTATTCCGACAAATCAGCAGGAGCTGTATGCCAAGAGCGTCCATGGCGTAGCCTTGATGAAGGAGCGCGACCTCTCCGCGCCGACCTGCAACAGCTGTCATGGCAACCACGGCGCGATGCCCCCAGGCGTCGATTCTGTGGCGAATGTGTGCGGCCAATGCCATGTCACCCAGTGGGACCTGTTTAACCAGAGCCCGCATCGCAAGGCATTTGCAGACAGTCACTGGCCGGCATGCGTGACCTGCCATCAGAATCACGAAATCGTCCGTCCCTCCGACACCTTGCTGGGCGTGGATGAACCCGCCCTCTGTGGCCCGTGTCATGAAAAGGGAAGTGCGGGGTATGTGGCGGCGCAGCAGATGAAGTCGGAAATCACCGGACTGCAGGGCCGGCTCTCCTCCGCGAACCAGGTTCTCGAACGGGCACAACGCGCGGGCATGGAAGTCAGCCGCCCGGTCTATCAACTCGCCGAAGCGCGCAACCACCTGATTCTGGCACGCGTCCAGATTCACAAGTTCGATCCGGCCGCACTCAAGAAGACGCTTACGGAAGGCGACAGCATTGCCGCGGCTTCCGAGCAGAGCGGCTGGCAGGCGCTTGCCGATCTTGCGTTTCGGCGCAAAGGCATGGCAGTATCGGCCGTGATTCTGCTCTGCATGATCGGCCTGCTGCTCCTCAAGATCCGCCAACTCAAGTCGTAGGCCCGCAAACCAGATAGTCCGGCTACGAACGCCCTGGCGGGACACCCTGCAACCCTGGCACAGCAGCCTGCTTGGACGAAGTCGCTTGACTTCAACTATTCGCTGTTCAGACCGTTATGCGTGACATAACGTGAATTTTGTTGGCGTTAGAAGCAAGAAGGCAGGAGCCAGAAGCCAGAATTTTCAGAAGCGTCCCCTACGCTGCCTTAAGGCCTTCAGAAGTCGGCCGCCCGCTAAACGCTTGTGATCTCCCTTGCTAGACCTTGGATCGGGCATAAATGTAACCGAGAACTCCTCGTGCTCCAGTCAGAGTTGTCCATGCGACATCCTCCCCCTGAGGTGTCCCATGGAGAACTTCATTGCCATGCTTGGCAACCTGGTATGCCATTTCTGAAGCAGCATGGTCCAAAACCCGTGTTTTCTCGGCTGCACTGATTAGCTTTATGAGGCTGTCGCAAGCGGACACAAAATGCCGATCCACTTTTTCTTTCAGCGCCGCCTCCACTGCCGTCCTTGAGAGAGCAATCGATGCCTGCCAAAAACCAAACACATAGCTTCTCGTTGCTTCCCTCAGGTAGAGATTCGTCTCCCTCGAAGGTGGTTTATCGGATCGCGGCATTGTCGAGAGGCGGAGCGTGCGGCGAACCATTTTGGGAATTCGATCCAGCATATCGCGGGTGTAAGCAGCATCAATTTGAAGCTCCTCGAACTCACGAAATGGAGAGGGCATTTCTTCGATGGAGCCGTATTCCAACGTACGAGGAGTCTTGATCGACTCAACGGCTCCTAGGATTTCACGGGTAAGATCCCTAAAATACGTTCTAAATCTGATATCTTCCTCTCGCTCTTCGGGCGGAACGTTCTCCTCAATCTCATCTCGATCGTATTCCTTAAGAAACTCCTTCAAAAAACGTGAAAGCGTACCGTTCGTATTCATAAATAGCTTCCTGATGGGCCGCAGGGGATGTCAGCGCGATCACTTTAGACCTTGCGGGTCAGCGGCGCGGCTCTTGTGCCGCGTCCGGCTGGAACTGCTGGCTACCTGCTTTCCAAGGTTTTTCCGTAAAAACGAGCTTTCGCAAATGTTCCTTCCGCTTTTGTGGGCGTACTGGGTTCCATTGGGCAATCAACTCTTGCTCATAGTTTTCTGCTGATTCAAAATGCTCCTCCCCAAGTGAAGCGATGTATAAAGAGTAACCAGAACGGAGCATAGCAGCGACGAGATGAACGTAACCCGCGTTGTATCTAGCCTCACGTGTATAGCCCTTATCTTGATTTGGGCCAAAGTACTTGGCTTTTCCAATGTAGTAAGGGCGGTCACCATCTTCTGGATGATGAAAGACATACAAGCAGAAGGATCTGCTTAGTGCATCATCAAGTGAATTATGATCGTAGCGTTCCCAAGTAAGTTTCATAATGGATTTCCAGAATACCTCTTATGGAACCTCCTGGACCCAGGAGAAGCCGGAAGGCGGGTTGCGAAGGATCCGCTTTTTGCGTGGCCTGCGCTATCCGGCAATATCGAAGTCAATTCATGTAGCATTCCGCGCGATGTCTGCAGGACGCAACTTAATGCTTTAGAGTCATGCCGACGAGCGCAAATTTGTGTTTATTTTTTTTGGCATCAAGAACTATGAAATAGTCACCGTCGCGGTAGAATTGAATCTCCCCGTTGACGGGCAAAATGATCTGCTTGTTGCCAACCTCGTTCCACTGGTAAATGTACTTCTCGGCTTCGATAACCACAATATTCCAGTTGCGATAAAGCGGCACAGCGACCACCATGCCTCCGATTGGAGCGGCAGCCGCTCCGGCTCGATCAGATCCCCTCTGCTGCGAGATCACCTTTCCTCGTTCCCAGATATGCTCTTTTTCGGCAAGAAAAGCGGATGGTGCGCTGGCCGTTAATATAAAGACAACCATCAAGACGAGCAATACAACTTTCATTTTATCGCCTCCAGCTGAAAGCTTTTCTGATCCCATATTTTACGTCCGCTGACTCAGGAGAAGCGAGAACAGTTTCGCCGATCTCGTGAGAGATCAGCTGTAAGCTGCCGGTGCAAGAAAACGTTGATCCGGATGCAAAACGATAACTTAAGGGCGCCGGTAGTACCAGCACCGGCAACAAAGCGCTTCGGAGTAGACGCCGGGTTCTTTGCATTTTCGGCATGCGGGCACCTGCTGTCGCCGGAAGTGGAGTCGGTGCGAATACCGGCAAAGACAGAGGATTTTCCCGCAGCTGGTGCGGGTGGGGTGGAGCGGCACGCAGTGATTTGCGCAGTGAGGCATGAGGCTGGGTGTTTTGAAGTCGCAATTTGCGACATCAAATTTGGATTACTTTTCTTCCGGAGGAACAAATCCGATTTGCCGTTTCGCAGGAAGGGGCACCGGTGTCATAAGATTTCGGATTGCATCAAAGACCACCTTGAACTGAGCGTCGTACTTCTTTTCCATGGCGGCGAGCTTGCGGGCCAAGTCTTTGTGGGTCGCCAGGAGTTCCCGCAGTCTAACGAAGGCGCGCATTATGGCGATGTTGACTTGGACGGCGCGCTTGCTGTTGAGAACGCTTGAAAGCATCGCCACGCCTTGCTCCGTGAACGCGTAAGCAAGATAGCGCCGGCCGCCACGACCAGGTTTTGAGGTGCCACTTTGTGATTCCAAGTTTGAGGTGCCAAAATGGAACCTCAAAAGTTTGGCCTCCTGGGCAGTCAATTGAAACATAAAATCGTCTGGGAAGCGGTCTTGGTTCCGTTTTACAGCCCGATTGAGCGCCTTTGTTGCAACGTCGTAAAGTTGGGCGAGATCCGCATCAAGCATTACCTTTTGACCGCGGATCAAAAAAATCTTGTCCGCGATCGTCTCCACGGGGACGAGCTGCTGAGATGAAGAGGTTATAGATTTTCGCTTTGGCATAGGCTTTGCGTGACAACTTCGTGCGTAAGCCACGCCTCCTTCAGGCTGACTTTGCTTAGGGCTTCTCGAACCCATGATTCCGGTTCGCCTTTCAGGACCACCCGGCCTTTGCGTGCCAGCGGGAGAAGTTCCCAAACGCTGATGGGTGACAACCAGATTTCATCCTCCGGGTTTTCAAGTTCGCGCGAGACTTTTGGGGAGAGACGATCAGGGTTGACCAGGCTCCAGAGCCAAATGTGCGTATCGAGAAGGAGTCTCATCAACGGAGCGCCTCCCATTCTGATGGTTCGGCGGCGGGCGAAATCACGTCGCCTCGAATCCTCGCCCTGCCGGCCATACAGCCCAACCAGGTCTTGGGCCGTTCGGCCGGTAATGGAGGAATGACCTGTGCGATCGGTTCCCCCCGCCGGGTCACCAGGATCGGCTGGCCGGTCCGTTTCACCCGATCGAGCACCGCCACAC
>JBEKYG010000564.1:0-4186 GCA_049511215.1 Acidobacteriota bacterium
AGCCCGGCCGCCTTTTTCGCGGCACCGCTGACCGATGTTAGTACTTACGGGGGGTGCGGCGTTAATGGCAAAAGCTTGAATACGGCGAGCATCACGGCTCTACCGAATGGATCCAATATTCTGACCGCGACGCAGGGTGCCTGCAACCTATTGACACGACTTAGCTTGGCCAATTATGCGGCAGCAGTTTCACAATATAACACCGGCTTGGCAGACCTGCTGACGGTACTGGGTCCGATCCCGCGCACGGGCGATCAGAACATCCTTTTCCCCAAGATCGACTGGAAGATCAACTCCAGGAACCAGGCATCTGTCGAACTCAACCGCATGCGGTGGGACTCTCCCGCAGGCATCCAGACCCAGGCAACCAACACCTACGGCGTTCACTCCTTCGGGAACGATTACGTGAAGGACACCTGGTTCGTGGGTCAACTGATTTCTACCTTGACCACGCGTTTCCTCAATGAAGCGCGCTATCAGTGGGGCCGCGACTTCGAGTTCGAGTTCGCCCAGGACCCGACGGCGTATGAGCAGCAGAAATTCGTAACCCCGACCGGTTACTCGAATCCTCTGGGCCTGCCGCCGCAGATATCCATCACCAACGGATTTACCATGGGCGTGCCCACGTTCTTGCAGAGGCCTCATTACCCCGACGAACGCCGGCAGCAGTTTGCCGACACCATGACCTGGATGCATGGGAAGCACAGCCTGAAGTATGGTGTGGATTTTACCCACGTAAATGACTTTAGCGAGAACCTAAGCTCTCAGTACGGGTCCTACAGCTTCAGCAACATCGGCAACTACCTGTCGGATCTCTACAAGCCGAACGGTTGCACAGATCTTAATGCTGCCGGCAAGTGCTGGTTGAGTTTCAGCCAGGCCTTCGGCCCCCTTGGCTCTAACTTCAACACGAACGACATCGCGTTCTTCATCGAGGATCAGTGGAAGGTGCATCCACGGCTGACCCTAAATTTCGGCCTGCGATACGAGTACGAGATGCTGCCGGACCCGATCTCCACTCTGGTCAATCCAGCTGTTCCTCAGAGTGGCCAGTTCCCGCACGACAAGAATAACTTCGGCCCGCGCATCGGCATCGCATGGGATCTGTTCGGCGACGGTAAGACCTCGCTGCGCGCCGGATATGGTGCCTACTTTGGCCGGATTATCAACTCCACGATCTACAATGCCCTGCTCAACACCGGCATGCCTGGGGGGCAATTCCAGTATTCGTTCTCGCCAACGACGGCTGGAGCGCCGACGTTTCCGCAGATTCTCGGTTCGGCATCGCTTTCGATTAAGCCCAATATCGTGTTCTTCGATACCGGCTTCCAGGCGCCGACCGTGCATGAGATGGATATGACCCTGGAACGTGATCTCGGATGGAACACTGTGCTGTCCGTCAGCTATCTGGGCAGTCTAGGAAAGAACCTGCCGGATTTCGTGGACACGAATCTCGCGACCTCGAGCTCGCTCACTTACACGGTCGTGGGTTCGTCGGGGCCGCTGGCGTTCGGCAAGACATTGACGACTCCTCTGTACAACTCGCGGCCAAATACGAATTATGGCGCGATGACAAGAATCTTCAGCGGCGTCAGCTCCAACTACAATGCAATGACCGTTCAACTCAATCGCCGGATGACACGCCACCTCCAGTTCCAGTTCAACTACACGCACGCGAAAGCCCTGGACTACGGGCAGAATGCTCAGACGTTCAGCAACGCCAACTCCCTGCTCCGGCCCGACAACATGAGGTTGGAATACGGGCCATCGATCTTCGATGTGCCGCATCGCCTCGTTTTCAACGCGGTGATTGAGACGCCCTGGAAGGTCAACGGCTGGGCCGGTTATTTCGTGAACGGATGGCAGTTCTCTCCGATTTACCAGATACAGAGCGGCTTGCCGTTAAACTTGTCCACCAGCGGCACCGCACCGGGTGCCGTGTCCGGAGGCGGAGGCGTGAACGGCTCAAACGGACGCTACGGGCTCGATATCATCGGCCGCAACAGCTTCCGTTACCCGCGGCAGCAAGACGCAGACCTGCGGATTACGAAGAAGGTCAACTTCGGCGAGAGATACACTCTCGAGCTGAGGGGCGAAGCGTTTAACCTCTTTAACCATGTCAACGTGACCGGCCTGAACGGTACTGGCTATATTGTCACTACCAGCGGCACGTATACCAATCCCGGCGGAGGCGCGTCGGTTGTTTGCTCCGCCGCCAATCCTTGCCTTAACTACAATGCTCCGTTTGCCACCGTTACTAGTGCGAACAGCAACTTCGCCTGGTCGACCAGGCAGATACAAATTGGGCTCCGGTTCGTCTGGTAGAGAGGCCGACCGATAGTCTGACCGGCAAATCCGAGGCGGCTTGCCAGGCAGGCCGCCTCTTTTCTTGTTCGTTCAGGGGTCGTATCCTCAAAAATCAAAATCTCGCGCGAAATTTTAAATTTTGAAGATACGACCCCAAAACCTCCACTCACCCGCGACACAAATACGAATCCGAGGTTGAGTTCCTTTTGCGGGCGTTATCATATCTAACGGTTTGGAGCCCTGCGGCGACCGTGACTGAGGGTTGATTATGAACTTTGCCAAGGGAAATCTTGGTTGGATCGAAGTTGTTTGCGGACCGATGTTCAGCGGCAAGAGCGAGGAGTTGATCCGGCGTCTGCGCCGCGCCGAAATTGCCCGCCAGCGGGTGCAGATCTTCAAGCCGGCGATCGATCAGCGCTATTCGGACGGTCACATCGTCTCACACAGCGAACTGAAGATCCGTTCGGCGAGCGTCAAGAATGCCGCGGAACTCGAGGCTGCCCTCGATCTCCGGACGGAAGTCATAGGCATCGACGAGGGCCAGTTTTTGGGCAACGAGCTGGTGGACCTTGTCGTGCGGCTGGCCGATATGGGCAAGCGCATCATCGTCGCCGGCCTGGATACGGATTACCTCGGCCGCCCGTTCCACCCCATGCCGGAATTGCTGGCGGTTGCAGACGAAATCACCAAGACGCTTGCGATCTGCATGCAGTGCGGGAATCCCGCGAAACACACCCAGCGCCTGGTTGCGAGCAATGAGCTGATCGTCGTGGGCGCGGGAGGAATGTACGAAGCGCGCTGCCGCCGCTGTTTTGAACCGGACTTGGCCAAAGTCAAAGAAAGTACGTAGACCGTCATGTGTGACGTTACGCGAATTTCAGAGATCCTGGCATGCCCCGGCTCTTCAAACTGTACTTAGCCTGAATTATTCCTGAAGTAGAACCGCACGCCCGTGAAAAACAACAAAATTGGACGCGGATAAACGCGGGCAGGAGCTTTTGCCGTCCTGCTTGCCCGGAACGGGCTGTCGAACGCTCGTGCGCCCGGAGGAATTAGTCCCAGACAAACACGCTGGAGCGCTCGACAGCCCGTTCCGGGCAAGCAGGACCAGCGCGAAGCGCTGGCGCCTGCGGCGCGGCAAAGGCTCCTGCACGCCGACCCAGACCGAACGGTCCGCATCAGTCCGTTTATCCGCGTCCAGAATTGCATTTTGGCCGCATATTCATGAATAATCCGGGTTAGGATTCGCGCCGGATGTGCGCCATCACGGCGTCCACGGATTCACGTATGGGTTGGTCGCCCCCAATCACGAGATCCGCGAAGATCCTGGTCGGGCGGACATACAGTGCCGCCATCGGCTGCACGGTCTCGGCGAACTGAAGGCGTACCGACTCGGGCGCTCGGCCGCGCTCGCGCACATCGCGCACGATGCGGCGCTCGAGGCAAGGCCCATCCGGCAAGTCGACGAAGACCCTGGTGCCGAACAGGGCGCGCACGTCCTCCCAGTGAAGGACGAACAGTCCTTCCACGATGAGGAACCGGCCCGGCCTTACGGATTCCGTTTTGCCGGTACGGGTGTGTATCGAGAAGTCGTAAACCGGACGTTCGATCACGTTGCCTGCCGCCAGAGCCTGGAGATGCTGAAGAAAGAGTTTATGATCGAGCGCGCGGGGCTCATCGAAATTGAACCTGGCTCGCTCTTCGAGCGGGTGGCTGGACAGATCCAGGTAATAGCAGTCCAAGGGTAACACGGCAGCCGACAGATCTGCCGCCAGATGTGTGGCGAGCTCGGTTTTGCCGGCGCAGGACGGGCCTGCGATGCCGATCAGGTAGGGCGGTGCTGGCGCAGTTTTGATTGTCGGCACGGGATTAGCCTCGC
>JBEKYG010000565.1:0-4180 GCA_049511215.1 Acidobacteriota bacterium
TTCCACGGCAAGTTCATACTCTATCACAATGGTACCGCTGTTCTGAGTTTCAAGAATTTGCTCAAGACGCAAAATACGCCGGTTTCTGAGGTTTTGAGGCTTCCACCCTAATGAAAAACTGTCAGGATTGGATCTAATATGATATTCTAATAACATCAAATTTGACATGAGTTAATACAATATCATTATTGGAAATGTACTTCTCGCAAAGCTTAAACAGGCCGTTGCTACTGTGATCCAAAACATCACTACGAGGGGCGCAGCGCATGATCTTCACCGGCATTTCGTTGCCATAGGCTTACGCCCTGGGCTGATCTGCGGCGCCCTTTCAGGGATCGCAAAACCCTTGCCTCCCTCCGGAAGGCTTCCTGCGGCCACCCGCTCTGCGGGCGGATACTCACTGATTTACAGAGAGGGGATATGTTATTGGATTCGTCCCCCACCTTCGAGGGAGAGATCGAATTTGTCATAGATGCGGCTGAGCCAGAGGATGGCAAAGGCGGATTCCACAAGCAAGCCCGCCGCCGCCACAAGTGCGGCGATCGGGAGAACGGCCAGCCCCAGCAGCCAGAAACCGAGGAAAAAGATCGCCGCAAAAAGCACGGCCGCGGGAATCACCGAAAACACAAGGACCAGCACGGCCGCAACCATGGTAATCATTCTTTGGCCCATGGCCTCGATTCCATGGCGCCGCCCCTTGCCAAGCTCGACCCAACCCGGCCAGATCAGGACTGCCGCGTTTTGAATCAGCACGCCGATCAAGCTGAAACAAGGCAGCAGCAGGGCAGCGCTCAGACCTACCAGGAGCCGTTGAAAGACAGAAGGATGAAATTCACCTACGCTCGGCAGGAGGCATGCGGCAACGAGGAGCAAGAACCATTCAGCCGCTGCCAGGATTGACGCGGGAGCAAGTACCTCACCCAGCACCACGCTCCAGCCTGCAACGGGATAGGTTTTCAGCAGATCCACTTGAAGCAGGTCGCTGCGCAGATCATCGCGGATCATCATCGGCCCGAGCAGTGTCAGAAAGCCCGCGATCATTGCGGCGATGCTCCCGATAATTGTTGACACCATCTCCCCGTGGGGTTCCTGGCCCAAAATGAAAATGGCTAACGGAATCCCTACGGATACGATCAACAGCAGCACGCGCAGCTTGTTGAGCCTGCCCGCAGATATGCAGTTCTTCCAAAAAATGGCAGTGTGTGCGAAGCCCGCGGGCGCGAGCTTGAACAGCGGCCGCCGCACCCTGGGCGACGTGCGCCGTGGGCCCCTCGCCAACCCGCTTCTGGCCGCCTGTACGCGGCTGGCAATCTTCTTTGCCAGGTCGAGTGAAGCTTCCTCGAAGCTCGCGTCGGAGTGCATTACCCAGAGATAGGTGAGGCATAGAATCGCCAGCACCGGCACAAGACGCAGCAGGAACGCGGGGAGGTTGGGTGCGAAGGCAGTGCGGACAAATGCCTTGAAGGGAAGCAGAAGATAGTGCGCCGGACCCGAATCAGTCGTCCTCATAAGCCAGCCGGAAAAGTCCGAAAGCTTGGCGGTGGCAGAGTCGGGAAGAGGAGGAATATACCATTTCATCCAGACCACAATGGCAATAGCAGTCGCAGTCAGGATGCCAAGAACCCAAACCTGGCGCTTGAATCCCGAAGCGCCGTGTTCGGCCAGACTTGTCTTGGCCAGCGCGGTCCCGGTGTAATAAAGGGCAAGGAAGGAATAAACAGTCCAGAGCGCCACCAGAAAATAGGCCGGGTGTTCAAAGTAACTGCCTCGGCCGAACAGAAACGAAATGAAAACAGCGAACATAATGCCGATCTGCATTCTAACCAGGCGGAAACGGATGAGCGCCCGGCGCGAAATCGGCGCCGGGAATAAAAACTGGATTTCTGCCTCGGTAAACCTGAGTGCGGCGGCACCGCTTCGGCCAGGCCAGATCCAGGGGAGCAGCACGATGACAAAAAGCACCACGGCCAGTCCTGTTTCCACCAGCGGGGAGATGTTCAGACCCAGAGCTTCCGGCAAGGCCACCCGCGCTCTGGGCCGAGAGAAGAATTGCCTGAAGAAAACAAGGTACAGATATCCAAGACCGGCCAGAGCGGAAATCAAATACTTCGGCTGCCGCAGCCGTTTCCGGGTGGAGACGACTCGATTCTTGAAAGTGAGGGCCAGATAGTAGATGAATGTTCCGATCATGGCATCACGGTACCGTCTTCAGCATGACCTGTGATCCGAAGAAACATCTCTTCCAAACTGGTGTCGCCGCGCAACTCGGGGAGGCTCCTCTGGATTTCCTCGAGTGAGCCGTGAATGATCTTGCGACCATGATTCAAGATAAGAACGCGATCGCAAAGTTCCTCGACCAGGTGCAGCAAGTGCGAACTGATGATGATCGCCGCCCCTTCCCGGGCACGCCTCAGGATGGTGGACTTCATGCGACGAATGCCGATCGGGTCGAGGCCCGTGAGGGGCTCGTCGAACAGCATGACCTTGGGGAAATGCAGCAGGCCGCAGGCAATGACCAGCTTTTGTTTCATGCCGCGGCTAAGCTCCGCCGGCAGGGCATCCGCCTTCTCCGTGAGTTCCAACTCTTCCAGCAGGGCGCTTGCGTTGGCCTGGAAATCGCGGACTCCGTAAATCCGCGCGGTGAACTGCAGATGCTCCTTGATCGTCAGGTAGTCGAAGAGCCGCGGCTCATCCGGCATGAAGGCGATATTCTGTTTGGCCGCCAGCGGTTCGCGGCCGAGGGAGTGGCCGCAGATCCGGATCTCCCCGCCGGCAGGAGGGATGATGCCCACCATGCAACGCAGCGTCGTGGTCTTGCCCGCGCCGTTGGGTCCAACGAGGCCCAGGACTTCACCGGCATCGACGCGAAAGGAGAGATCGCTGACAGCCACGAACGATCCATAGGTTTTTGTCAGTCCTTCAACCTCAATCATGATTCACTCCATACGACCAGATCCTGCATTCTATCACGTGACCTGGCCTAAAACCTCACCGCATACCTGGCACATGCCTGGACATCCATTTCGCGCGTCCTGTATGTTTATGGTTAGGCACATTGACCATCGAAGGATGGATTGCAGAAATGCAGGAGGAGGACCGGCATGTCCGACAGATGCCATTCGAGGATCGTTATTTCCAACGTAATCGTCACTCTGTTGTTGATGTCAGGCCTGCTCGCCTTCACGAGGGCCGGTACATCCCGCGACTTGAAGAACGCGAAGGGAGGAGAAATGAAGCTTGCGGGCAATAAGGACAACCAACCTGTGAAAGATCCACCTCACCCTTCGACGCCATCGAGCGTCGATTCGCGATTGATCGCGGCCGACACACGATTCGGGTTCAAGTTGTACTCGGACGTTATGAAAAAGAATGCCGGCCAGAACGTCCTGGTCGCGCCTGCAAGCGTCGCGATGGCACTTGCGATGACTTACAACGGCGCGGATGGAACGACGAAAGCGGCTATGGCGCGCGTGCTCGAGTTCGGAGAACTCAGCCTCGAAGAAATCAACCGGGCGAACGCCGAATTGAAGAAGATCCTGGAGAATCCCGACCCGAAGGTTCAGCTCCAAATTGCTAACTCCCTATGGGCGCGCCAGGGCCTGGCTTTCAAACCCGACTTTATCAAGCGCAACGCCGATTGGTATGGCGCGCAGGTGTCTGAACTCGACTTCAACGATCCCGGCGCGCCTGGGCGAATCAACGATTGGGTGAGCGGCAAGACCAACGGCAAGATCAGCAAAATCGTAGACAGCATCAGCGCCGATTCCATCCTGTTTCTGGTCAATGCGCTCTACTTCAAGGGCAAGTGGACGGATGAATTCAACAAAGCGCTGACCAGGGACGAGCCGTTCCATCTCACCGGTGGGCGCGAGAAAACACGCCCCATGATGCGCCGCTCAGGGGATTATCCTTATCTCGAGAATAAAGACTTCCAGGCGATCAGCCTCCCCTACGGCGGCGGAAGGTTGAGCATGTATGTCTTCCTGCCTTCGAACGAAAGCAGCCTCAAGATGTTTCACCAGAGCCTGACGGTGGCAAACTGGGACACCTGGATGACCCGCTTCGTCCATAAAGACGGGGAGATCGTACTGCCTAGATTCAAGGTCGAGTTTGCGTCCGACCTGATCGACGCACTGACGTCATTGGGGATGGGAGTGGCTTTTGACCCTCGCGCAGCGAA
>JBEKYG010000566.1:0-4180 GCA_049511215.1 Acidobacteriota bacterium
AGCGCCGCGGGGGCAGATGCAAGGCGGCGCGACGCAGGCGATGTCTCGGTACATCGTCGAGGAGCGCCAACGCCGCAGATGCCCCCGCGCCGCCGGAACCCGAAGGGCGCATGGGGGTTGCGCGGTGATCGCTGCGTTGCTCGTCGTCAACGATGTGCACCGACATCGCCTCCTCCTCGCGCCTTGCGCTCGCCGCGCAAGCCCCATGCGCGCGACCCCTCCTAATTCTTGGACAGGCTCCTAGTCGCCACTCTGCACCGTCGGATTCAGCATCATTACGTTGAAACCGCCCGCGCGCGCGACCGAGTTCGGCTCCCGATAGCGCGTAGGTAATCACCTGCGTCGGCGGGAAAATCCCGGGGTGCTGGTGATCCCGGCTGCCGGCTCGCTCCCGCGCGTATCGAAGTGAATGCCGGTCTAGCGACAAAGCACGAGACGTTCCGCTCCTCGGTAACTGCCTCGGGCGATAGCGTCGCTACCCGAAAAACAAACGTCGGGTTGAGTGTGTTATAAGCATTTGCATTCGAGAGCACAAGGAGAAATCCGCGTGCGAAGGAGGGACACCCGCTGCTCTTGGCATCTTTGATGGCTATCCATATTTTTCTTGCTGTCGGCGCCCCAGATCGAGGTTCAGATTCGTAACTCAGCGTTCCGGCTCTTGAGCAGTTTCTGCAACTCCTTGACATCGAGTTTGCGCGGCGGCACGCCTTTGAGCGCGGCCAGTGCGGCGGCGCAGCCGGAGGCATGGCCTACGGCCATAGCCGGCGCCGTCGAACGCGCTGACTGGAAAGGCCCCTGCTCACACGAGATGCACCGGCCGGATAGCACCAGTCCTTCCACCCTTTTCGGGACCAGCGCGCGATAAGGTATATCGAACCCCTCGTGTTTGAAGAAATAGCGCTCCCCGTGATATTCGGGCATGGGATTCGAACTGATCGCGATCACATCCGGAAACCGCATCTCCTCGATGAGCCCTTTGTACCACGAGCGCATATGGAAAAACATCGATGGAATGCAGGGGAGCACCCATTTGGAAAGCTAGCCTGAGACGTGCGGGGTGCTTCGTGCCATCGGTCGTGATATTGTGGAGCCGGAATTCAAAATCGAGAATTCAGATGTCAGAATGGTTTTGGCAATTGAGGTCCCTAAAGCAGCAGGCTGGAAAGATACGTTGCATTCTGTCTACTGTCTCCTGTCTTATGAATTCCCTGTATTCCCGAGCCATAGGAAATATGAAAACCGGAGGATTCCCGCATGGGTCACCAAGCCAATCTGGAAGCCCTGATCGCAAACCATGGATTCACTGATTTCAAATGGATGAGGCCAAAGGATATCGTCGTGGGCCAATGGGTGCGCATGAAGTGCATGTTCGGCTGCGATGAGTATGGAAGAACCGCTTCCTGTCCCCCGAATGTTCCTTCGGTTTCAGAGTGCCGGCAATTCTTTGACGAATACCAGACCGGCGTGATCCTTCATTTTGAAAAGCGGGTGGATAAGCCCGAGGATCGCCACTCCTGGTCGCGAAAGGTGAATCAGAAACTCCTGAAACTTGAAAGGGACGTCTTCGTCGCCGGGTATGAGAAGGCACTCCTTCTCTTCATGGACAGCTGTTGCATCTGCAAGGTGTGCCCGGGGAGAAGAGAGGAATGCAAGCAGCCGCATTCGGCGCGGCCTTCTCCGGAAGCGATGGGTGTTGATGTCTTCTCCACCGTCAGACACTTCGGTTACCCAATCGAGGTGCTGTCAGAGTACACCCAGGCCATGCACCGCTACGCTTTCCTGTTGATTGAATAAACCTGACTCCTGCCACCCGACCGTGGAGTCCGCATCCAAACCGGGCCTTCGGCTTCTAATACCGCAGCCATTGACCGTCGCGAATGCCGTATATTGAATGCCGTCGGGCGAAGACGTGATCGCATTTGGTGAAAAATCGGGACATTGACGGTGTTTCGCGCCCAATCCGGAGCAATCGGGATCAGCTTTGCGCCGCCGCTGGCGAAGAGTTGCGTCTGTGCCGGCAATGCCCCGTGCCAGCAGAAGATCAGGCGGATCACGCCAGACACCATTTTAAAACCCGGGTCTATGAGACCAGTGCCGATTTTTTTTGCCTCAACGCGACGTGCGCGTGATTGATACCGGAACGGTTGCCCCTGCACCGATCGGGAGAGCCACTCTGGTCTCCGGCAATGAGCCTCCGCGCAGGGTTGCGGCGGTGCGTCCGGCGACGATCACTGCGTACTCGCCGGCCGGCAAGCCGGCGATCCTGAGACCGGTTTCATGGGCGCGCCCGGTGCGGTTTTCCAGCGTGAACTGGATCCTGCCGAGGCCGTCGTCGACGACGATCGGCTGTTCCTTGGCGTAGCCGTCGTGATCGAGCTCCATGTGGAGCCGCTCCTGGTCCCGGACCACGTGGAATCTCACGCGCAGCCCGTCACGCGGAATCACCCGGACGGAAGTGCCCTGGCGCGTCAGCAGGCCGCCATAGGCGATTTCGCCGAAGACCGGGTCCCGCGCCACGATCGTGGCGTGGGTGCGCAGCGCGCCGCAGTAGCCCACGTCCTCTTCGGCGCTGTAGTACCAGGCGCCGCGCGCCATCTGCTTGCCGATCCAGCCGCGCCCCATCGCCTCCGGAACGAAGCCGCCGCCGGTAGCCCCGTCGTTTTCTTTGCTCGGATTCCAGTAGCCGTAGCCGCTCTCGGCGGTGCCGGAGTTGACCAGCGCCCACGAGCTGAGGGAAGAGGCATAGCCGAGCCGCAGGTAGTCGGTGGGATCGGCGGCGAAATGGAGGCCGTAATCAAGGATCGACCAGCCTCCCATCTGGGACATGTAGCTGAGCAGGTAGGACAGCGAGCCGCGGTAATCGCTCCCAAGCTGATAATAGGTGGTCTCAAGCCAGCCCCGATCGCACATGTTCAGCAGCAGCTGGAAATTCATGAATTTCAACGCGGCGTCGTAGGTGACGCTGCGGCGGAGATCGGCCGCCGGCAGATTGGGCTCGGCCGCCGCGCCCGGCTTAAGGACGCGGTTCAGCGCGTACTTCGCGAATGCGCCGGTCGATTCGAAACCGGTGGAATCAAACGCAAACTCCGAACCGTAGAGGTTCGGCGTTTCGTTGACGAAACGCTCCACCTTGCTTTCCCAATAGCCGCGCAGCGTGTCGGCCCATTCCCTTTTGCCTTCCTCCTCGAGCGTGCGGATCAACTCGGGGATAAAGGCTTCGTTCATGGTCCCGACCTCGTTGGCCGACCACTTCTCGATCTCGTTCGGGGCCGTCCAGTAGGCGACCGCGGTGCGATAGGCGCGCTCCAGGTATTGCTCGGCGTTGAGGTACTTCACCTTTTCGGGATAGAACCTGGCAATATGGAACATGCGGTAATAGAGCATGACGATGTGGGGGTAGTCGTAGATGCGCCAGAGATGGGCCTGGCCGTTGCGGCCTTCATCCGTGCTTTCACGATTGACCTTGAAGTTCGGAATGCCGTAAATGCCGTATGGATATTTCTCCTTCTCCGTCATCTGCATCCCGCCCCACAGGTACTTGCTGATGTAGAGCTCGAGGCTGTCGATTTCCGCCTGGTTGGGGAAGAAGACGTTCTTCGATGCGACGTAGGCGGGCCGCGCGTTGCCGGCATCATCATCGGCATCGGTCAGCCAGGTGGAAAGGCCGTCGCGATCCTCGGGGCCGCGCAGGACCTCGTTTTTCTGATCCCACTCGGCGAAAGCTCCGTAGTACCACTTCTGCGGGTCCTTCTGCTGATGGTGAGTGACCAGAAACGAGGCCCGTTTCTGAATCACGGTTTCGAGCGGTTCCGTGACGAAGAACTCGAGCGCGGTCCACAACCCGCCATATCTGATCTTGAGCATGTTCTCGCCCCGCCTCGAGAACTGCACCCGGTAGACCTTGACGCCGTTCCCCTTGTCGCCGACGAACTCGACTTTGGTGCCGGCCGGATGCTCAGCCTCGACGGCATCGATCCGGTTGTTGGTGCGCAGCGAAATCATGGCCGGCAGATCGATCGGGATCGTCATTCCCGGGACGATCACGGTATCGAATTTGTTCTCCTTGAACAGCACGTCGCGTACGGCGGCGAAATCTTTGGCCCACTGGAACCGGAATGAGTATGTGACTGCAGCGCCAGGCGCACCCTTGGGCGCGAGTTTCAGGTTTGTGACCGGCAGG
>JBEKYG010000567.1:0-4167 GCA_049511215.1 Acidobacteriota bacterium
AAGGCCCCCGCCGCCCCGGGCTTCCACAACCCTGGAAACGGATGCCGATTTTCTTGCTTGGGAGGCCGCCGGCCGGCTGTTTGATGGCATTGACTGAAGCCTGCGCCACGTTGCGCCGCGGGTCATTTCGGAACAGAACCAGGCTGTCATGAGAAAGGTGTGCTCCGCCAATGACGGCAAGAGCCCCTACGTCACCTGCCCGGTGGAGCAATTCCGGGTGATTTCCACCCAAAGTGCTGCTATCCTCCTCCTACCTGGAAAAAGCGAACTACTATCATTCATTGGCTATTCTGCCGGCGGACACCTGGTATGCCAGGTTGCGGTACTGGCGAAGGAGGACACTCGTGTCCAGGCGGTCGTGGGACTCGCTCCGCCCACCGATCACGAGGCAGACAGCGAGAGGCGCGGGGGCTTGAGTCCGTCCCTTCGGAATCTGCTGGAACATCCTGTAACCCTGGACGGGGCCGCGCGCGAAATCCTGCGGGAAATTTCCCCGGTCAATCACATCAAGCCAGGGCTGCCCCCGTTCCTGCTGGTGCACGGGACCGAGGACAAGAGTGTTCCTTTCCAGCAGTCTCTGAGTTTTCAGGCGCGGCTCAAGGCGGCCGGCGGGACCTGCGAACCCATCAGCATCCCAGGCGCTCCGCACCGCATGAGCGATTGGGAGAAGTTTGATACGGGCTACGCGGCCAGGATAGCAGCGTGGCTCAAACAGACGCTTCGTTGAATCTGTAGAGCCGCTCAGCGATTCGCCGCAGTTTTCGCGCCGAAATGGCTGTCATACCAGCGAATGCTGCGATCGATCGAATCGATGATGTGATTGGCCTCGCGGAGTCCATGCCCCTCGCGCGGGTACCGGACCATGATTGTTTCCACGTCCACATCCTGCAAGGCGATGTAAAACTGCTCATCTTCCGCGATCGGAACATCGTTGTCGTTCTCGCCGTGCAGAAACATGACCGGAGTCTTGACCTTCGCGACATATCTCAAGGCCGAGCGATTCCAGAAGACATCCAGCAGGCCGTTCCGCTCCGGATAAGCGCCGAATTCGACTGGCAGGTAATCATGATAGTAGGACATGTAATTCAGGCTGATCAGATTGGAGATCCCGGCGGTGGGGATCGCCGCTTTGAATCGATCCGTCTGCGTAATGATCCAATTGGTCAATTGCCCGCCATAGCTTCCGCCCTCGATTCCAAGTCGGGCGGGATCGATCCACGAATAGCGTTTGATGGCCGCGTCCACCCCTGAAAGAACATCCTTCGCTTCGCCGCCGTTCTGGTCTTTAAAGATGGCGTCTGCGAACTTCTGCCCATAGCCCGTTGATCCGCGATAGTTCACCATCAAAGTGGCGAAGCCGTGAGAAGCGTATACCTGGGCTTTGAAGGTAAACATTGATCCCTGCTGCCCGTGCGGGCCGCCGTGCATCATCACGATCATCGGATACTTTTTGCCGGATTCAAGAATCGCGGGTTTCGTGAGAAAGGCTTCAACATTCAGTCCGTCAAAACTTGGGAACTGGAAGCTCTCCACCGCCGCACGGGTTTTGCCTGAAAGCACTTCAGAATTCAGATTGGTCAGTTGTGTCTCGGCTCCGCCTTTCAGCATGTAGAGCTGAGGAAGATCCCCGGGAGTGTTGAGAGAATGCACGATGGTTCCGTCGGCGGACGACGACCAGGAGCCTACCGAGCCGACGCCTCCAATGACGACTTCGGGTGCCGGCTGGCCGGGTGCAACCCGCAGGCGATACAGATGCACGCTGCCACGCTCCTGTACGGTGAAACAGACAGACTTGCCGTCAGCCGACCAAGCCGGCGCCCCTTGCCGATTGTCGATCATTCCGCTTACCTCGTGGCGGTTGGAGCCGTCGGCGCCCATCAACCAGATGTGCGTGTCTTCCATCGTGGTCTCGGACGAGGTCAATTCGCGCTTCGTTCCCAGATAGACAATCTGCGAGCCGTCCGGTGACCAGCGCGGGCTGTACTCGGCATTTTTGGTTTTTGTCAACTGCCGGACGATCTGGCTGGTCACGTTAATGGCAAAGATGTCGTAATTGAAGACCCGGTCAGGGTTGGGTTCATGGTTGGAAACGAACAGGATTTCGTCGCCTCGGGGTGACCAGTCAATCGAATGTTCGTAAAAATTGCCTTCGGTCATTTGACGTAGCTGCCGTGTGGCCAGATCGACGAGGAAGATATGCAATCGGCGATTGTCGTTGAAACGCGTCAGCCCTTCGGATGCAGTCGGCTTGTAGAGATAGCGCGTGATCACAACGGGATCGCTACCGGCTTCTGCCGTCTCCGGACCGGGAACGGCCGAGCAGAAGGCAATCCTCTTTCCGTCGGGTGACCAGGCCAGCCTTTCCTCAGAAGACGGCAGATTGTGGTTCGTGCCTTGCACAGGAGCCAGGACAGCCGCATCTGAGCCGTCCGCTCGGACAATCACGAGACCGGAGTTTCCCCCCGCGCTGCCGAAGTAGGCTAGCCGGCTTCCATCCGGCGACCAATGGATCGAGGAAGCTGTGTCCTGCGGGCCGCCGATTCGGTGCGGCGTTCGCGTCGCCATGTCCATGACAAAAAGCTGGCTGTACGGACGTCCGGGCTTGTCATTACTCGTTATAGTATAGGCAAGGAACTTGCCGTCGGGCGACAGGTGGACTTCGCCCACCTGTCGGAGGCGGTGAAGATCGCTGCCCACGAATGAAGACGGCGCGCAACCGGCGCCTGTTGCTGGCAACACGGCTGCTGCGAGCAGGACGGCTGCACGAATGCAACTAGATTTTTTCAGCATCACGGTTCTCCATTCCGATCGATTGTACGTCGCGCCTCTTGACCATGGGTCGGAAACCCCCAAACCTCACGCCGATGCGTCATCGGCCCAGGACAAACAACCGTTTGGGTGTATTCCTACCGCGGCGAAGCCTGCAGCGCAAGGGAATAACGAGGAGGCCGGCGGAAACAGCGCAGGTCGACCGGCATCACTCCCGTTGCCGTCTCTGCGCCCGAGGCGGAACCGGACGACTTCCGCCGCCACTGCCAACGCGCCTGGGCTCGGTTGATCCACAAAGTCTGGGCTGCGGATCCGCTCGCCTGCCCCAAATGCGGCGGCCGGTTACGGATCATCAGCTTCATCGAAGACGCTGCGATCATCGAAAAGATCTTGCGCCACCTCAAGCTCTGGAATCCCCCGGCAAGGCCCCCGCCGCCCCGGGCTTCCACAACCCTGGAAACGGATGCCGATTTTCTTGCTTGGGAGGCCGCCGGCCGACTGTTTGATGGCATTGACTGAAGCCTGCACCACGTTGCGCCGCAGGTCATTTCGGGACAGAACCAGGCGGTCATGAGAAAGGTGTGCCCCGCCGATGACGGCAAAAGCCCCTACGTCACCTGCCCGGTGGAGCAATTCCGGGTGATTTCCACCCAAAGTGCTGCTATCCTCCTCCTACCTGGAAAAAGCGAACTACTATCATTCATTCAATACCGGACCAACTGCTGTCCGGCATCGGGGATATGGGTGCACAGGGCGGCGAGAAAATCGAGAGCCGGGATGATATGCGCCGCCGAGGCATCGGGCCCATCCGCCCGGCCATGGTTCCTGGCATAGTAGGCGACCTGAGCGGTTGCGGGATGATAGCGCAGCCGATCAAGGGCGACGGGCGGATGGACCATGTATCTAGCCAGGCGCTGGCGGGTTTCGCGGTCGTCGGGAGCAATGGGCTCGCCCTGATATACGCTAAAGCGGGGATGACGCCATGAAAGCAGAATCTCGGCCAGGCGCTGGGTGATCTTATCCTGGGCCAACAGCGTATCCAGGACCCTGTGACGAAACAACCGCAGGATCTGAACCGGATCGGGGCATGGGATGGGGAGAAACGAGCCTTCGGGCGATACCAGTCCATCCGTGACCAGGCTGTGAAGATGGAACCGGGTGGGGGCGTCGCCATAGTAATGTTCTGAGTTGCTGTAACCATTATCCAGCGAATAAGTTATAGGGATATTGCAGGTTTTGTGCTAACTCTTGTGGAATCAGCCGGTAAGCCATTTCAGCCAAAAAACTCAGCACTTGACCGGCCAATCTGTGCTCATTTTTTAGCCTTGTCGAGTTGGGACAGCTCTGAAGAGATCTTGACCAGTCGGTTATTCAAGCGTGCCAGCTTGCGCCTTAATT
>JBEKYG010000568.1:0-4162 GCA_049511215.1 Acidobacteriota bacterium
GTGAAGCACGGATGAATCGAGAAGTACTTCTTGTCCGTTCGGGACGCGTTGATGGTCTGATCGGGAGGATCGGCGACGGTCGTGTCGGGCGCGCCGGGGGAGGCCGCCACGGCATCCACCCACATGACGCCGGCCCGGGCGCCGATAAGATCGCCCGATGTCACGCGCTCGCTGAACACGTCGAACATGTTGCCCTGGGCGATCACCAAGCGGGTCCAGTTGGGGTAGTCGAAGATGTAATTAGTCCCGTTGAGCTGTGGCAGGCTGTAATAGGACTGGTTCGGACCCGTGTCGGGATTGTAGAGTCCCGCGTCGGTGGTGGGGAAGTCGCCAGTCTTTTCAAACCTGTGGAAATAGACGGCCACGCGATCCTGGGCGTGCAGTGTGACAGGTGCGCAGGCAGCAGTGGTGAGTACGATATCGTCCAGGGAGAACGCGAGAAACTGCGCAGGTGCCTTCAGGCTGGCTTTGATCTTGTCTTCGAAGGTCGCCGCCTGGTCAAAGAACTTTCCGGTGTTGTCCGTGAACCGGCAGTAGTACTTCTTGGAGATCCACTCCTTGGGAAGGTCGTAGAACTCCAGCCGCTTGGCGGCCGGCTTGATGTCATCGTGGTCGTTGGGGCGGGTCTCGACCACCCTCTCGGTGGCGGACTTGGCAATGACATAAGCCGTTTCGCTGACATGCAGCCAGTCCGTTTTCAGGCCGAACTGAATGTTCTTGTCGGGCCGCGGGTCGTCGGAGTTATCGGGCTTTTTCTGGATGATCCACGGGATGGCGTGGACTGCCTTCTCCGTGTCCGCGTCGTTCAGCGTCCAGTGGCTGGTGGCGTCGGGATCGCCTGAGGCGGGCGAGTTGCGCCAGCCTGATATCAGGGTAGCCGGAATGTTCACCCGCTTGTTATTGTGGTCGGAGTGGCCGTAGTTACGGTCGAAGAACTCGAACCTCAAGAAGCTCCAGTGCGGGTCGAGTTTCATGTCCACCGGAGTGAGGCCGTTACCGATCGTGCGCCCATAGCGGCCGGGGATGTAAAACTTGTATTCGGGATCATCCTTATAGAAGGCGTTCGCGGCTACGGCCCACTTCGACTCCACCAGGGTCCATGTCTTCGGAGTGCTAAAAAAGCGGAATTTGTCTTTGTGCAGCTTTGCCAGATCGGTTTTTCTCGCGAGTTTGCTGGCCGCATCGTCCGCGGACACAGCAACCCAGAGCGTCTCGCTCGACTCGAACTTCAACGTAAAGCTGGTCTTGCGCTGCGCCCCGAAACGAAGAATGCCGTCGTCACCGACCTTTTCATCCTGGGTCGTATTGTCGGGATAGAGGATCGTAACAGGAAAATCCTTCGGGAAAAGTTTCTCGTTCCCCTCAGGATCCAGGTATTGGAGCTTCAGAAACACCTGCGTTGGTCTGGGCAGCGAGGGCTTTACCGGCAAGTAATCGAAACGATACATCTTCAGGTTATAAATCTCGCAAAAGACCGGCTTGCAGACGTTGCCGCCAGGGTGACAATCAAGGAGCGGTTCCTGGCCAGACTTGAAGAACAGAATCTCCACGCGCCGATTGATCTGGCTCCGGTAGTTGGGACGCTGGGGTTCCTCGACCGGCCAATTCTCGCCGCATCCGACGATCTTGGGGCCGATGAAATTCATCTTGGCGCGAAGGTCTTTTATGCCGGCCTCGTCCGTCTCGCAGAGATTCTGCACCATGTCCATGTAGACATCGAAAAAGGCGCCCCACGTGTCGTGGCCGGCTTTCCCATCTGTGGCGATGTTTGCGTCAAATTCCTGGTTATAACGCTCCTGAAAATTCTTGACCGCCTTCTTGGTGTTGTCACCATTGACGTTGTCGACTCCCTGCGGATTGCAATCCCATCCATACACCATCGCGACCCAGGTCAGAATCAACTGGTAATCTTCGGTCTTGTGCTGTCCTTCGGCGATACTGATCCACGGCTCGCGTTCACCCATTATGGCATGTTGCACGGCCTTGGCGCGCTTGATGGAAATCCCGATGTTGTATTGGTCGGGTCCGCTTGTGTCGGCATGACCGGTTATGAGCACTGTGGCATCGGGATGCGCGTTCTGCTGCAAAAGGCATTCCGCGATAACCGAGAGACCGAGGCTCGGCCCTCCAAAAACCTCTCCCGGCTCGGCTGGAAAGTTGGGGAGCAGCACCGCGCTGTCATGATGGAAATGCGTGTCTTCCACTTCCAGGACGAGCCCTTGAAAAGGCTGGAGTTGGAAGTCATGGGTCTCTGCGGTGACGCGCGTGAAAGTCTCGCCGTGCTGCCGCCTGGTGATATCCTTTTTTGCCACTACTTCCTCTTCCTCGGGTTCAAATGAATTTTGGGGAAGCTAATGGTGCAATCCCCAGGGGGCAGGATCCGGGGAATGTACACCTCGCCATTTGCATCCAGTTTGCCCTCCCTGCGCGCGCCGGTGCTGTCGACGAGGACGTAATCTTCACCGGCCATCGAAATTCCATCTTCATCCCGCAGCCGCGCGCGAAACCAGACCATATCATCGGCCTTGGCCGGCTCGGGCGCGGGTTTTACCTCTTCTTCGGGTTGTGTACTCTCTTTCCTGGAGCCCCCGCCGCCGATTATGGTACGTTGCCAATCCGAGGGGGTGAGAACAAGGTCTCCCCGCCGGAACCCGTCGTGGATCCTATCCGCCAGCCATGCAACCTCCGTCCGCAGGGGATGCATTATGCCGCGGCCATAGACAGCTTCGTACATCTCGAGTAACGAGGGCCAGAGGATTGGATCGCGAGCCCATTCTCTGATCTCAGAACCGCCAGATATGCGGAGGCGATCAAGGGTCTTGGCTTTTTCGAAGTCCGACCTCCGAAGGACCACAAAATCCCCCCATCGGGTTCGAATACGCCAACCCGTATATACGCCCTCCTTCAGATGAACTTGCGAATTCCTCATTTCAGTGCACAGGGACTCAAGCTACTCAATTCCCAAATTCCGAGTATTTATTAGGTCTTCAGATCAACCGAGATCTAAATGGCTGTTTCTTCAGGACGGGGATCTCCCTGACATCAGCATGGTATGTACCCACAACAAGGCTGTCATTCACTGCCTGATCCTATGGATCGGAGCTTGCGAAGTAGATGGCTTCGACGGTGTAGCCCCCTGGCTTCAGATTGGGGAAGCGGATCTTGGTGAACATCCGAACAGATCCTCCTGGCGCAATGCGAAGGAGTTATTGGTCCGACGGAACGGCCTTGCGATCATTCAACAGGAATTCCCGACCGCCGAGACCCAGGGTTGTCATATAGTCGGAGAACAACTTCCCGTCCTTGCTCTTGAGCTGCTTCCAGAAATTCGCCCGCAAAGAGACGGCCCCGAGAGAAGGAGATGAAGCTGGATTGCGAAACTCAGCAGGAAACTTCCCCACAATCCGGAATTCGAGGACAACGTGCAAATCATCACCCGGTTTGATGCGTGGCGGCTCGAAGGTGACGTCCATTGCCAAGGTTTGAAGAGGAGCTGTTCCCAGCCTGTTGAATAATCGATCGATTACCATCATCACACCGGCGATCGGTTCCGCCACCGGTTCCTCAGCAAAAAGGACCTGGTCCGTTTCCTGGCCGTTCATATTGAAATTGAAGGTCCTGTAACGCTCTCCGTCGGCCAGAGGTCACGAAACCGCTTCGCCACCGACAAGTCTCTTTTCATTGATGATCTTGCCGATCGCAACGAGATCACGGTGTTTGAGAGAAAGATGGAACCAGCCCAGATCCCGAGGCGAAATTCCCCTCTGCGCCTGCTCTATATAAAAGCCTGTACTTCCCCTTCCTCGTCGATAACGAGGGTGTTTCTACTTAACTTATAAGCGTTTCTATCCGGGAGCACAAGGGGGAATCGGAGAGGAAAGGAAGGAAATCCGGGGGGAACTCGCGGCAGGCAGCGAATTGCCGGGCCGAAATCGGTTCCCGAGCGGCAGAAAGCCCGGCAATTTGCTGCCTGGCCGCGGTGATCACGGACTTCGAGTTTGACGCTTCGACGCCGGACATGGAATGCTTGAGGGAGGCAGCGGAGCTCGCCGAGCAGCTGCAGGCACCGCTGCTGGTGAATGTGGGCGCGGCATTCTTCGGGAAGAAGGACGCCGTGGAGGCATCACGAATTCCGCTGCTGCGCTCCCACCTCGAGTCGGCC
>JBEKYG010000569.1:0-4160 GCA_049511215.1 Acidobacteriota bacterium
GCTTCCGGCTCCTGGCTTCTAACGAGAACAAAATTCTCGTTACGCTTCGCATAACATTCTAATTAGTTCATAAACAGGTGGACATTTGATCCACAAAAATGAGGACCTGGACGCGGGTCGTGTTCGCTTTGGGCGGCGATCATCGGTATCGGTATCGGGGTCGCAATCGCAGTCGCAATCGGTTGTATGGGTCTGCAAAAGCCGATAGCGACTGCGATTGCGACCCCGATACCGATACCGACGGAAATAGCATTCTCCTCTTTTTTTGATCCCGCCAAATGTCAACCTACTTATGGACTGATTGGTAATCTCCGGTGGAGCCTGCATCAGCTTGTTCGCAGGCTCGGACTCTCATCGAACGGCAGCACAGGCTAGGTCTCACCTCCGCCGCGAGCGATAAAAACCACGCCGACAATGATCAGCAGGATTCCGGCCCAGCGGAGAGGTGGGACCTGCTCCTTCAGAAAGATAACTGCCAGGAAGGCCGCAAAGCCGTATTCAATCGCAGTCATCGGCAGCGCAACTGTTACATCCGTCCAGGAAAGTGCGGCGAGAAAGAGAATGTAAAACACGGTGTTCAGCGCGGTCCCCAGGATAATGTACCCATTGCTCACCGTGTGGCCGAAGTACATAAGCAGGGCCATTGGGGCGTAGTTCTCGAGAGATCCAACCTGCTGCATCCCCTTCCGCACCAGAATCTGCCCAACGGCCGCGGAGAAAGCGGCGACCGTCATTGCGATCAGAACTCGGATCATTGGTTTATTCTCCCGCAAGAGGATAAGACCCCATGGTTTTCGATCCAGATCCCATATTTGCCCATCAGAAGACCGACATCAGAAATGCATCTCACGCGCCACCAGCCGCCGGTCTCCGGTGAGGATGAACCGGGAGCCGCGCCGGATCGTGGCGCGCTTGGCAACGGCAAGAAACCACAAAACCAGGGAGCGAACGTCGCGGCGGAATCGGACTGCGGACCGCAGACACAGAATCGCATAAATAGATCCGCCAATGGCGGGTGCTGGACGAAACCATCGAGGATCTGCAGTGTGGTATTCATTATCTGAAGGTGCATCCTTGCTCCCTAGCGCATGCTCGTATCGACTGCGAATCCCAGCGCTTCAAGAGCCGGGGCAAGCCAAGTGTCCGCGGCCAATTCGACGATGTAATGGGAAAACTCGCGGCGCAATGGGTATTCGGTGCGGAGGCGATCAAAGCCCTGGGCTGCTGCATCGCCCGAATTTCCTTTTAACGCCCTCAGGTTTGCGTCGTCGCGACGGATGTCATAGGCCTGGAGCACGACCGAACGAATCGCATCCTGGGTCCTTCTCCCGGTTTGAGGACGCAGCCGTTGAGGTGGCGGAAACATTTTTCCACTGTCCCACACCTGCTGAATCCCAAGGAAGCGGCACAACTCCTCACGGACCATTGCCGTCCCGCACACCTTGCCGTCCAGGCTAAAGCCGGCAATATGAGGGGTACCCAGGTCTGCCAGGTCCAGAAGAGCATAATCGATTTCAGGTTCCCCTTCCCATACGTCCAGGACCGTGCCTCCGACCCGCCCTTCACCCAATGTCCGCTTCAAGTCTTGTCCGGAAACGACGGCGCCGCGCGATGAATTGACGAGAAATTGCCGAGGTGTGAGGCGTTGCAGGCTCCTGTGGTCGATCATGTGACGGGTCGGATAGGGCCCGTCGGTTGTCAGGGGCACGTGCAGGCTCAAAATATCGGCGTCGATCACGCTATCAATAAACCCATATCGTGGGTCGCCCGTGCTTTCCCGGAGTGGGGGATCGCATAACCGTACCTGCATGCCAAGCGCAGACGCCTTTTTCTCCACCAGACTCCCGACATGGCCGGCGCCGATGATGCCGATCGATTTGCCGGACAGGTCCCAGCCCTTGCGCTCAGCCAGGACCAGCAGTGCGGCGATGACATATTCTGCTACCGAATTGGCATTGCTCCCGGCCGCATTCGTGATGCGAATGCCGCGCCTCTCCAAATAATCGAGGTCGAGGTGATCCATGCCGATGGATGTGGTGCCCGCAAACCGGACCGGAGTTCCGTCCAGGAGATCCGCGTCGACCCGCGTCACGGCGCGCACGATGAGGGCATCAACTTCGCGAAGGTCAGTCCGGCGCAGGGCTCTGCCGGAAAACAATTTGATTTCCCCGAGCGGGGCAAATGCCGCCTGCCAGTATGGTATGGCCTCGTCAACCGCGATTATCATATCTCACCGTTAGAACGCACAATCATGCAGGCTTTCCTGCCTAAAATCAAAAAAATCCCGGGCCGCCATCGACGCTGCTCCCGGAGTGAGTCACGCAGGATCCCAAACATCCGGCCTCCGACCACACCCGGAGAGATCCGAGCCCCTCGTCGGTATTGCAGGTTTCGGCTGTGGCGTGTTTTCCAAGGCGATGCTATGCAGGCAGGAGGGAGCGGGCGCGGCGAAAGATATCGTGGAACATGGCGCGCGTTAATCTGCCGGTCTGCGTGTTCTGCTGGCTGGGATGATACGATGAGATGAGTATTATGCCGCAGGGCAGCTCCCATTCTCCGGCATGCCGGAATATCGGGAGATGGCCCCCCGGAAGTTCTCCTCCGTTTTCCCGCCACGCCCTCAAAAAGGCACGGAAGGCGATTTGTCCCAGCACTACGACGACGCGCACGCGCTCGAGCCATCGCAACTCGAGGCGAAGGTAGATGCGACAATTGTCGAGTTCGTCTGGAAGCGGCTTATTGGCTGGCGGCACGCATCGCAATGCGGCGGTGACGACGCAATCACGCAGACAGAGGCCGTCAGCGCGCCCGCTCGAGGCCGGTTGGTTCGCAAAACCGAAACGACAGAGCGCTTCGTAGAACCATTCGCCGCTTCGATCGCCGGTAAACATGCGGCCCGTCCTGTTGGCACCGTGAGCCCCCGGTGCCAACCCTATGACGAGAAGCGCGGCTGCCGGCTCGCCAAATGCCGGTACCGGGCGGCCCCAGTATTCTTCGGACTGATACCTGCGCACTTTTTCAATCGCCACGCGCTCTCGCCACTCAACCAGCCGCCGGCACTTGCGGCACCCGATGATCGTCTCCTGTAACTGCTGAAAACTCTCTCCCGGATTCAAAGTAAATGCTCCTCCCGCTCGGCCCACTATCATACATATTTTGGATTCTGAATTGCGGATTTTTGATCATGTGGCACAGTCCACCAGAACGGAGCAGGGGAAAAGGGAGTCGGAAATTCCGAGCGGTAGGAATGAGACAAAGATACGCAGGCGCAGTCACCGCGTCTGCCTAGGTCCCATTCGTGTTGTTCTTACTACTCACTGTCGAGTCCCTTCGGTTTGGGCGCCGAATCTAAAAACCTAACGCAAAGGCCGCAGAGATTAAAGCAGAGACGGCAGAGTAGATAGTTGTTATGAGTCTTTGCTATCACACCTCCGCGGTTTCTTCGATGATCTCCGGGTCCCTTGCGTTAAGCTTTTGATTTTGGTTGCGGCTATGCCGGTCCGTGTTATGCGTGGCGGTTTCTTTTCTGGCAGTGTCTGAATCGCGGCAAAATCCGCAACCCAATATCCAAAACTGAGAGACTTGTTGAGTGCCGGCCGATCCTGACTGATAATAGGTGCCTTTCCAACGGAGGAGATATGGATTTCAGCAATGATACCGAGCTTACGATTGTCCGTTTGGCGCCCTTGATTCGCCGGCGCCGGCTTTCTCCAGTCGACTTGACGCGCGCCTTGCTCGCCAGAGTTGACCGGCTGCAGCCACGCCTGAATTCATTTATTACCGTGACTTCGGAGATTGCGTTGGCTCAGGCGAGACGGGCCGAGAAGGAAATAGCCAAGGGCGGCTATCGCGGCGCTCTGCATGGCATTCCGATTTGCCTGAAGGATCTTTTCTACACTAGCGGTATCCGCACCACCGCCGGCTCGCGGATCCTGCGTAATTTCGTGCCCACGGAAAATGCCGCGGTTGTCGATCGCCTTTTCGAGGTGGGTGCCATCCTACTGGGGAAAACCAACCTGCACGAGTTTGCATATGGCGCCACGAACCTCAACCCGCATTTTGGCCCCGTGCACAACCCCTGGGCTGCCGATCGTATGTCGGGCGGCTCCAGCGGAGGAAGCGCCGCGGCGGTGACTGCCGGCATGGCCGTGGCCTCGCTG
>JBEKYG010000570.1:0-4158 GCA_049511215.1 Acidobacteriota bacterium
AGCTTCCGCAACCGGGCGCTTCCCTCTCATACCATGCTCATCGGGGAACTGGGACTCTCCGGAGAAGTCCGGCCTGTCAACCAGGCCCACTTGCGCGTCCGTGAAGCGGCTGCCATGGGCTTCCGCCGATGCATCCTGCCCGCGGGCAACCTGCCGCTTCATGACTCCGTTGAGAAGATCGAACTCACGCCACTGCGCACCGTTCTCGACCTCTCCGACGCCATCTTCAGAGTCTAGACCTCAGACTTCAGACCTCAGACATCAGACCTTTCTGAAGAGCGGCAGGCGTTGAGGAGGATGGCGAGCAGGCAGGAATGGAACCTGCAATCTGTATTCAGACCTCAGACATCAGACCTCAGACATCAGACCTTTCTGAAGAGCGGCAGGCGTTGAGGAGGATGGGGTGCAGGCAGGAATGGAACCTGCGATCCGATCCAGACTCCACCTACCGCTGATGAGGTCTGAAGTCTGAGGTCTGAGGTCTGAGGTCTGAAGTCTGAAGTCTGAGGTCTGAGGTCTGAGGTCTGACAATGAGAAAGACTTACCACAAGCATTCATACTGTGATAGATTTCTAATCAGTGCTTTGGGATTCTGCGACAGGGGCAAGCTTTATCACCTGAATCATTCAGCTGGGCCCCGGGCGCCGGCGAGCATCACCTATGGTTATGATACTGATGGACGGACGGTTATTTTTCCTGACCTTACAGGCTGCTCCCTTTTTGGGCTGCTTGTTGCTCCCTTTGTTCCTCCCTTTACTATTCGAATCTGACCGGCAATTCATTTCCAAGATCATAATGTCCATGCCGAAGGAGCTGATTCATGGATCTCTGGATTATTCGTTTTCTACTATTTGTCGCAATTCTGGTGAGCGGGTATATTTTTCACCCACCTCAACTCCAAACTCCCTATGCGATTGCGTTGAGCGCCGCGCTTGGCCTCCTCATTATCGTCGCTGAGCTGCGCGTCCGCAAACTCTCCCTCAAAATGCTGATCGGCGCCGCGCTTGGTTCCATTCTGGGAATCATCGGCGCAACCCTGATCAGCCTGATCATCAATCACATGGATCTCGATAAGGGCGCCCGCAATTTTTCCCAACTGCTGATCCTGATCCTCATGGCCTACGTCGGGCTGATTCTGGGTGCCGACAAAGGCGAATACCTGGACCTCTCCGGATTGGGAGGCTTTTTCACCGACCGGAGCTCGCGGATGGCCTACAAGGTTTTGGACACGAGCGTCATCATCGACGGCCGCATTGCCGACATCTGCAAGACCGGCTTCCTCGAGGGTACGCTGGTGGTGCCCCATTTCGTCCTGAGAGAGCTTCAGCAGATTGCGGACAGCGCCGACTCGATCAAGCGTAATCGCGGCCGCAGGGGATTGGAGATACTTGAAAAAGTGAAGGGTGCTCCAGGCATCACGGTTCAGATCGTTGAAAAGGACTATCCCGAAGTGAAGGAAGTCGACCTGAAGCTGATCGAACTGGCCAAGGAACTGAACGCGAAGATTGTCACCAACGATTTCAATCTGAACAAGGTCTCGCAGTTGCGCGGAGTTGATGTCCTGAACATCAACGAGCTGGCGAATTCGCTCAAGCCGGTCGTCCTTCCGGGCGAGACCATGAAGGTCTTCATCCTGAAGGAAGGTAAGGAATACAATCAGGGTGTGGCCTACCTGGATGACGGCACCATGGTCGTGGTGGACAACGCGCGCAAGATGATCGGCAAGACGATCGCCACCCAGGTCACCTCCGTACTCCAAACAACCGCGGGCAAAATGATCTTCGGAAGGTTCCCGGAGGAATCGGAACAGGGAAACTCTCCCGGGCGCCAGGACCGGCGTCCCTATGACCGGGTTGTCGCCACCGATCGCATCGTTGAAACAGACGACAAGGAACGCATCAAGGGGCAGAGCCGGTAAAGCATGACCCCGGCAAAGTCGCAGGACTAGCGCGAAATTGGGGACAGTCCCCAATGGTGCTTAATTAAGGGGTCGAAGGACCCTGAAAGGGTCCAGCAGGAAAGCCCAGGGCGCAAGCCCTGGGAACTGACGTAGACCAAGAAACTAGCCCTGTAAGGGCGGCGCAGGCTGCTTCGCCCTTTCAGGGCTCGTCCCCCGGATGTTCTTGATCCCAGGGCTCACGCCCTGGGCTCTCCTGCCCCGCCCCTTCGGGGCTTAAGCACTTGATTCAGCGGCTCTACGAGGTGATTTTGGTTACTCCTGATTAAGCGCCATTGGGGACTGTCCCCAATTTCGAAGCCCCAATTTCAACCGGGACTATGACACACACTGTTGCCGCGGTCATTGCGGCTGGAGGAACGGGGACCAGAATCGGAGCCCACCAGCCGAAGCAATTCCTCCAGGTTGGCGGCAAACCGATTCTTGTCCGAACGATCGAAGCGATCCTTGCATTAAAGGGCGTGGTTCAGGTTGTGATCGCCCTGCCCGACGAGCACATATCCCAGGCTGAAGACATGCTCGCAGGCCGGCCTTGGACCGTGCCGATCGTTTGTGTGCCCGGAGGGCCGACGCGCCAGGAATCGGTCCGGCGCGGCGTTCTCCGCGTTCCCTCCGATGTTGATCTTGTTCTCGTGCATGACGCCGTGCGTCCCTTTTGCAGCCGCGAGATGCTTGACCGTGTTGTCGAAGCTGCCTGGCGCATCGGTGGCGCGGTTCCGGCTCTGCCCGCCACTGAGACCATTCAGCGAGTATCGCGCCGCGGCCGCGTGCTCAAGACCCCGCCCCGCGAGGAATTGTACGCCATCCAGACACCTCAATGTTTCCGGGCCGCCATACTGCGATCCGCCCTCGAGCGCGCCTGTAAAGAAGGGTTCGACGCAACCGACGAATCGTCCGTCGTGCGCTGGGCGGGACGGCCGGTCGCGGTGGTCGAGGGTTCACCTGATAACATTAAAATCACGCGCCCGCTTGACCTGGAAATCGCCGAAAGTCTCATTGCACGAAATCAGGAGCAGGATTGGCGGCCACGGCGCGCAGCCGGAGGAAGCAGAAGGGTGCGCATAGGACACGGCATTGATTACCATCGGTTGGTGGAGGGTCGCAAACTTATCCTCGGAGGAATCGAGATCGCTTATGAGAAAGGGCTGGAAGGTCACTCCGATGCCGATGCACTTACCCATGCGATCTGCGACGCCTTGCTCGGCGCGTCCGCCCTTGGAGACATCGGCCGCCACTTTCCCGATACCGATCCGGCGCATCGGAACCGTCCCAGCCTGGAGTTCCTCCGTGAGGTCAGGGACAAGGTCCAGAGTGCGGGGTGGAAGATTCAGAATGTCGACGCTACCCTCCTGGCGCAACGTCCCAAACTCGCGCCTTATTTCGAGGACATGCGGCGCAATATTGCCCAGGTACTCGAACTGTCGCCGGATGCCGTGAACATTAAAGCAACCACCACCGAGGGCATGAATGCGGAAGGTCGCGGGGAGGGCATCTCCGCGCAGGCCGTAGCGCTACTCTTTAGCGCCGATTGACGATTCGAGATTCGAGATTCTAGAATTTCGAATCTCGAATCTCGAATATGAGAAGAAACGATGGAACCAACTAGTTGCAACGGCCAGGTTCGGGTGCGATTTGCTCCCAGTCCGACGGGATTTCTCCATGTGGGAAATGCGCGGACGGCCTTATTTAACTGGCTCGCAGCCCGCCATCTGCGGGGAGCTTTCATCCTGCGTATCGAGGATACCGATGCCGAGCGCAGCAGGCCGGAGTACGAAACGCAGCTGATGGAAGACCTGCGCTGGCTGGGTCTGGAGTGGGATGAAGGCGTCGATGTTGGCGGCGCCCATGGTCCGTATCGCCAGACCGACAGGTATCGCCTTTATCAGGAGCATGCAGAACGCTTGCTCGCGCAAGACCGCGCGTTTCGGTGTTTCTGCACCGAGGAGGAACTGGAGGCGGCGCGCCAGTAGCAATTGGCGCGGGGCGAGATGCCGCGTTACCCCGGGACATGTCGCAACCTGGCACGCGAGCAGGTCGAAGGCCTCCAGCGGGACGGCAAGCCGTCAGTCCTGCGCCTGCGCGTGAGGCCCGGGACGGCAGGTTTTTCCGACCTGGTTTACGGCCGCATCGACATCGAGACGCTGCAAATCAGCGATCCTGTGATCCTGCGCAGCGACGGCAGCCCGACCTATAACTTCTCG
>JBEKYG010000571.1:0-4151 GCA_049511215.1 Acidobacteriota bacterium
TTCCCGATTCCACCTCGCGCAGCGCTGCCGCTGCTTGGTATGAAGCGGCAGTCTCTTTGGCGTCGTTGTGCTGGGCTGAATCCATCGCCCGCCGGGTCAGCTCGTGCGCGTTCTTCAGCTTGCCGTACCAGCCTTCCGTGTCCGCTTGCGTGGCCAGCAAGAGGTCTTCCGTGCCCGACTTGCCCATGGCGGCTGAGAGCAACTGCGCCATCTGAGCCGCACTGCCCCTCAGAAACGCCAAATAGTAACGGTTTTGAAGCAGGCCCTCGTTCTCCAGCTTGCGTTCCTCCGCCTGCTTGTACACCTTCTCCGCTTCGTCCAGCCGGTTGAGGGTTGTGTAGTCGAGGCCGAGGTTGACATAATTGCCCCCATCATTTGGCTCCAGGCGCAGAGCCTCTCGACTTTCCTCCAATCCCTTTTCCCAGTTTCCCAGTTCGTTTGAAATGAAACTCAGGTTTCTATAAGGCGCGTAGTCTCTTGGGTAGGTCTGCTGCCACAGCTCGTTTACCTGCGCCGTCTTCTCCAGCTCTCCCGTTACCATCGTGTAGTAGTTCCCCTCGATCCAGAACCGCTCCCGTTCGCTTACCTTCTCCCGCAGGTCGTAAGCCTTGCGTGCATTTTCGGCCCCCCGCCCCACTTCGTTGAGGTAGAAGTAAACCGCCGAAATCACGGAGTAGGCCATGGCAAAATTCGGATCAAGGTCCACCGCCCGTTTGAAGAAGGGCAGAGCGGCTGTTTCCCCTTTCGCATAGTAGGTCTTTCGTCCCAGGCTGTAGGCTTTCAGAGCCTCCAGGGATGGCGTGGTCTCTTCCGCCACTGGCGTGGCGTATTTCTGCACCGAGCTGAGCGACTCGCCCAGCTTGCTCCGCAACCTGACTGCCGCATTGTCCAGGGCCTTGAGCACCGCTTCGTTGCCCGCCGCCTGCTCCTGCGCTTCGGCCAGCACATCGCCCGTGTTGCAGTTCACTGCCTTCAGGCCAATCACGTACTGGCTGCCCAGCCGCGCAATCGAGCCCGTCAGCATCACCGTGCTGCCCGTGCGCTGGCAGACCTCGCGTGTGACCTCCGGCGTCAACCGGTCACCGGCCGGACGTCCCATTAGCTTCAATGTCTCATTCACCCTGCGCTCGGAAACCAGGTCGAGAAAGGGCGATTGCTCAAGCTGTACCGAAAGTCCCTGTTTGAGCGTGTCGTCAAATACGCTGTCACCGGTCTTGTTGTCGAAATCGGAGAGGACGATCGTGTCTTTGTCGGTCAGGGCGGGCGCACGCGGAATGAAATACCAGAAGCCTGCGATTGCGAGCATCGCGGCGGCCGCGCCCGCGGAAACGATCCATTTCCACCGCTTGGCTACGGCTTCTCTGCCCGCGTCCTTGCCCGCAGCCGCGGCGGAGCGGCCCGAATCGGAATCACGCTTCAGCCGCTGGAGATCGGCATGCATGTCGGAGGCGTGTTGGTAGCGCAGCTTGCGGTCCTTTTCCAGCGCCTTGTTGATGATCCGCTCCAGCTCCTCGGGCAGATCGGGATTGATGCGGATGGGCGCGGTCGGCGCCTTGTGCAGGATCGCGTCAAATGTCGCCGCGGACGTGGATCCGCGGAAGGGGAGCACGCCGGTCGCCATTTCGTAGAGCACGACCCCGAGGGAGAAGAGGTCCGTGCGCGCATCGAGTTCCTGGCCGAGCGCCTGCTCGGGGGACATGTACGCCATGGTGCCGACGGCAGTGCCTGGGCTGGTCAGCGAATCTTCGGCTGTCGCGGTGGTGGCCGTCGCGGGGGCGGCTTCGGCGGCCGGTGCGCGTTCCGGCGCAAGCTTCGCCAGGCCGAAGTCGAGGATCTTGGCGTGGCCGCGGTCGGTCACGAAGATATTGGCGGGCTTGATGTCGCGGTGAATGATCCCCCGCGCGTGGGCGGCATCGAGACCCTCTGCAATCTGGATTCCCAGGTCCAGGATCTCGTCCGTGCCAAGCGGTTTGCTGAGGATGCGCTCCTTCAGCGTCTTCCCCTCCAAGAACTCCATCGCAATGAAGTGCTGGCCCTCGTGCTCGTCGATTTCGTGGATAGTACAGATGTTGGGATGATTCAGTGCTGAGGCCGCAATGGCTTCGCGCTGGAATCTCTCCAGAGCGTGGCGATCCTTGGATACGGCTTCCGGGAGGAACTTCAGGGCGACGAAGCGACGCAGCTTGGTGTCCTCCGCCTTATAGACGACACCCATGCCGCCGCTGCCCAGCTTCTCAGTGATCCGGTAGTGCGAGATGGTGTTGCCAATCATGGAGAATCCCTCCACAGACAATTCGCGCACTGCAATCACGGGCAACTGAATTTGCTGCCATTATAGTCGGCCAGCGTGTTCCTGGGTAGCTGAATTCGCAGCACTTGCGCGAGTGAGTCGGCCACCGGAAACTGGCACGTTGTCCAGCAACGGCGTTCGCGGACACGTGTCGGCGGGACAGTTAGGGTGAGTCGGAGATCGGAGATATCTGATTGCGGGATGACAAGTGATCTCCGGGTACTGTGCGTTGAGCTTTTGATTTTGATTGCGGCTATGCTGGTTCGTGTTATGCGTGGCCGTTTCTTTTCTGGCAGTGTCTGAATCCCAGCGTCCGATTCGCGGTCTCAAGGCCTCGCGTCCTATCGAATGAGCATTACCGGGGCTTGCCAGAAGGAGGCCTTCTGCCCGCTCGGACTTATGACTGTTACCTGGCAGTTGTACTCGCCTGGGGGGAGATTGCTCAGGGAAAGGCTGAATCTCAGGGGCACCGCCTTAGATTGAGGATCCGGCGGGTCGGTCACAGCGAGCGGGGGCGTTTCAAATGCCTTGGTCTGCCCGCGATAGAAAGTCACGAATGCGACCAGGGGCTGCCCGCTCACGGGTCCCCGGTCGTAGGCTTGAAGAAATACGTACAGATCTCGCTCCGCGCTGAATACACGCGTGACGCTGGGAATCAGCTTCTGCCCGTCCTGTATCAATGGATTCGCTGCGTCGATCCGCTCCCTGTCCTTTTCCTTGGTTGCGTTGTACAGCGCTTCACGGAGGTCCATGCGCTGGCTGCTAAGAATCACCGAGCTGATCGGGATGCGTTTCTCTTCCTTGTTGAGGTTGGGGATCACGAAGTTCATTTGGAATGTGCCGATTCTGCCGGTCTCATTGTCGCGGGCCAGTACCTTGACCATGTAACCGCCGGGAAGCAGGGTGAAGCCGGTGTCGTATTGGATCGGGCGCTTGGCCAGTTCTGCGGCGGTGGCATCGCTCAATTTGATGTCGACCTTGTCGTGAAGGTTTTGAATGGTGGTTCCGTACTCGTCCTCCACTTCACCGATAAAGTCGATGAGCGTGTGATCGAATCCACCCCGACGTGCCAGCGCCAACTCCCGCCCCGGGATTTTCAGCGTCAGCGGCACAAAGTACTCGGCCCGGTTCAACTGGAAATAGTCAATCTCCATGGCAATGGTGAGTTCCGTAATCGGATCGCCCAGCATCAGTGCATCCTCGAGCTGTCTTTCCTTATCCGCGGCCGTAAAATTGGCGAACAGCTTGCCGGCGTAATAGCCCTGACGATAATCGAGCGCGGCCGACTGCCCATTTTTGAGCACGATCTTGACCCGGCGGAACTTGCCGTTCTGGGCTTCGTTGCTGGTGTAGTAACCAAGTATGTAGTAACTCGATATGGCTTTCTGTGCCCGGACGACTCCAGCCTCGAGGTCATTGTTGTCAAGCAAGGCTTTTCCGCCGGTATCCGCGGCGAGGGTCCAGAGGGTGTCCTGCGAGCGCTGAAGATTCGTCATCGTGGTCATCGCGGAAGCGCCGCTGTACATTCCGACTCCGCCGCGTGAACCCCGGGTGGCGTCACCCATGGGAGCCTGCGCCAGCAGGCCGCGCGCGTCGATGGGCCAGATAGAGACGCCCGAGCGGATTGCCGCATTAAGGGTCGCGTGCAGCTGAGCCTGGTTGTCGATGCCGTTCAGCCTGAGGCCACTGGCAAAATAGATGAGCGCTTTTTTCTCGCTGAGTGTCCCCAACATTTTGGCGGCCGTTTGAAGCGCGGACAGCTGGCGGTCGGTGTTGAAGAGGTTGAATTCGGTGTCATCCTGCCCGAAGGCCGCACCTGTATCTGAGCCGGTATCGTCGGTGGCCAGTGCGTCTTCGTTTT
>JBEKYG010000572.1:0-4148 GCA_049511215.1 Acidobacteriota bacterium
ATACCTGGAGCCAGAATCTTCTCCACCATCCCCATTTACATTTTGTCGTCGCAGGCGGCGGACTGGCGCCCGAAGGCAACCGCTGGATCTCGTGCCGGCCAGGGTTCTTCCTGCCCGTGCGGGTGCTGTCACGTTTGTTCCGCTGGTTGTTTCTGAAATCCCTGCAGAAAGAGTTCGACTCCGGCAAGCTGAAGTTCTTCTCTTCGCTCGAGGCACTTCAGGATCGCAAATCTTTCCTCCGTACCCAGTATTACTATGTTAAGTAGTTGTTGACTTTTTATCAGCCCGTCTATTAGAATTACGGGCATGGACTGGAATGAGAAGCGGTGGAAGCGTAGTGTGGCGGAGTTTGGGCGGTTTATGGAGCCATTGGTGGGCGAGCTTGGTCGGAGTGAGCGACGGGAAGGAGCCTCGCTTTATGTCGAGGGACTCCTGACACCTGGCCAGCGCAAATCCGTGGAGCCGATGGCGGCACGGCTGCATGTCGATTATCAGAAGTTGCAGCAGTTTGTCACAGACAGTCCCTGGGACGATGGTCAGGTGTGGAGCGCGATCCGGCGGGAAATAGTGCCAGTGATGGAACCGCTCGAAGCTTGGATCACCGACGAGACCGGGTGGGTAAAGCAGGGCAATAAGTCGGTGGGTGTAGCCCATCAATATTGCGGCGCCGTTGGCAAACAGGCCAACTGTCAGGTGAGTGTGCACGTGACGGTTACCAACGGGGAGATCGCCCTGCCAATCGCTGGCCGGTTGTATCTGCCGGAGAGTTGGACATCCGACCGTGATCGGTGCGCTGAGGCTGGCATACCCGAGAGCGTGGAGTTTCTGACCAAGCCGAAGATCGCCTTGGAGCTGATCCAGCAAGCATTGGCCGAAGGGGTTCCCAAGGCACCCGTGCTGGGGGACTCTGTGTACGGAGACGCTGGTCCGTTGCGCGGCGCACTGCGGGTCCAGGGCATGGAGTACTTCTTTCAAGTGGAAGAGCGACTCCTGGCTTGGACGCACCCGGTGAAAATCGAGCGGTCGCGGAAACATTGGCGCGTGGCTGAGGGCCAGCCCGCACCACTACCCCTCCGAGCTATCGCAGAGCAGATCCTACCGGATCAATGGAAATTGGGCCGTTGGAAGAATGCCGAGGGTGAGAAACAGACAACCCGCATCGCTTGGCTGCCCATTTACCTGCTGAGCGATTTGGATGAAGAGACCGGCGCTTGGCCCCAAACGCTGCTGGTGGTGGATTGGCCGGAAGGTAAGCCTGACCCGTATCATTGTTACGTGGCTCACCTACACACGCAGCCGAACAAAGTCAGGTGCCTGCGGCTGAGTCGAAGCCGCTTTCATGTTGAGCAATATTTCCAGCGCGATAAAGACGATCTCGGTTTGGATCATTTCGAGGGCCGGAGCTGGCGTGGCTTTCATCATCACCTGGTTCTAGCGGCGGCGGCATACATCTTTGTGTTGCTCGCGTACCTGGAGTCTAAAAAACAATTCTGGATCTACGTGGGAGGAAGTATTACGAGCGATTCAGCCGTGGTTCGTGCGGTTAATAGGCTACTGTCCGCGCTGCCACACGAAATTTGAGTGAGTCGCCTTCGATTCTACTTAACATAGTAATACTAGTTAGGCTGAGACTTCAGATGCCTGATAAATGACCGGCCTGTAAGATGGAGGAGGGACAGGCTTGCCTTCAGCTCTGGCAGCCTCGATCCAGGCCCTTTTGGCTTTGACAACTTCGGCCAAAGCCTGTTCCTGCGTCTCGCCAAAAGCCGCACATTGAGGTAAATCAGGGATATCGGCAATATAGCCGCCGTGTTCTTCGTGGCTGAGCTTTTTCTCCAGTGCCGGAATCGCAGTACATGGAAGTGACCTGCCTGCTCTTCGGTGGGTTGCTATTGAGGATTCATTGGATTGGGGATCTTGGGCTTAAGGTTCCCACAGCTTCCGTGGAAAATTGGCGTCGGTCTCGGTTCCCACCGCAGAGGTGCACCGCGATGTGCTCTCAGTCCTATTGCTGTCATTGATGGCGCCCGGCCCGTCGACCGCCGCCCGATCAGGGATATTATGGCTCAGCCGCGGAGGCAAAAAATAAAGGAGAAAAACCCGCCCTGATATAATCAGTCCAATATGAACCTATACTTGGCATTCGTTCTCGTTGTTTTGGCGGGCAGTTTTGTTTTGGACTTGGTGGTCGAGTGGTTGAACCTGCGCCGTCTCGACCCTCAACTACCCGAAGAGTTCATAGGATTTTACGATCAGGAAAAGTACGCGCGTTCGCAAAATTACGTCCGCGAATGCACTCGATTTGGCCTATTCCGCAATAGTCTTGCGACCACAGCCACCCTGGCGTTCATCCTGCTGGGCGGTTTCAATCTGGTAGACCAGATGGCGCGCAGCCTGGTCCGCGGTTCCATGGTGACCGGCCTGATTTTCATGTTGGCATTGACACTGATATCGAGCTTTTTCTCCCTGCCTTTCAGCATCTACAGCACGTTTGTGATCGAAGAAAAGTACGGATTCAACCGAACCTCGGTAAAGACCTTCATTCTCGATTTGTTGAAAGGTTTTCTCCTGATGATCGTCATCGGAGGTCCTCTTCTGGCTCTGGTTATCTGGTTTTTCGGCAGTGCCGGGAAAGCGGCTTGGGTGATCGTTTGGAGCACCATCACCGTGTTCCAACTCTTCATGACCTACCTGGCGCCGGTAGTCATCATGCCAATCTTCAATCAATTTACCCCGTTGGCAGAGGGAGAGCTAAAAAGCATGATTGAAGCCTATGCACGCGCACAGGGCTTCAAAATGAAGGGAGTGTTTACCATGGATGGCTCGAAGCGCTCCAGCAAAACCAACGCCTTCTTCACCGGTTTCGGACGCTATCGCCGCATCGTACTCTTCGATACTCTGATTGAAAAGCACTCAACCGAAGAATTGCTCACGATCCTGGCCCATGAAATGGGACACTACAAACTAAAGCACGTCGCAATCATCATGATCGTCTCAGTCCTGGAAACAGGACTGCTGCTCTTTCTGCTTTCTTTCTTCCTTCAAAATCCAGGCTTGTTCGCCGCCTTTAGAATGGAACACGTCTCAATTTACGCCAGTCTGGTCTTCTTCGGTTTTCTCTATTCCCCCCTCGGCATTTTTCTTTCGATCGCCATGAATCACATCTCTCGCCGGCAAGAGTTGGCAGCCGACCATTACGCGGTCCAAACCACCGGCAAAGTCGGGGCCTTTATCGCCGCTCTAAAGAGGTTGAGTGTGGAAAACCTCTCCAATCTGACCCCTCATCCTTTGAAGGTATTCCTTGAGTACAGTCACCCGCCGGTGCTGCAGCGCATTAAATCTCTCTAGGAACCAGTCCGAGAATTCGGACGTGCTAGGCCAGACCAAGCCTCGTGAGATGCCAGACAGCATAGGCTGCGAACCCCAGCATCGGCCAAATCCACCACAGGTCGACTTTCAGCGGAGGCAGAGGCGGCGGCCCTTCGACAGGATCGAGCCGCAAGAAGGGAATGCGGGCTTTTTTGTCGAGGAAGTCCTCGAGCGTGTCTTCGACACCCCAGGAATCCAGGAACTGCGTCCACACCGGGCTGTTCCCCCACGCATGGTGATATACGGCAGCGAGTTCGGAGTTCTCGGTGATGATCCTGGCGATCGCGCCGTATGTCCGGCCATTCCGCTGCACCGTCACCCGGGGATCGGCGCACACGTTTTGATACCACTGTGTGCGGGTACCCCATCCAGGAGCGATGTAAACGCGACCATCAAAAACCGAATGCTCGAGCATCGCGTGGCGCGGCCGGTGCGATTTGCGACCGCGCGTCGTTATGACGATGAGCCGCATCGCCCGCAACAGCGGTTCAAGTCCCAAGCGCCAACAAATCAACGGCGCCTTCATGAAAACCCTACGCCAGCCAGATCCAGGGTAAACGAAGATGCCGCGTTCGAGTTGCCGAAATTCCCGATGCATCCTGCACTTCCACGTTGATGTATTTACGTCGACTTTCAGGATCGCTCCAGAATTGAGAAAAAGAGGCAGGCCAGCTCAGGGCTCGCGCAAAAAGAACTTCACATCTTGCTGCCGGCTCCCAGGTCCGATTCGAGCATGACAAACCGCATCGAAAAACGCGGGCCCGCGGCCACAGCCAAAG
>JBEKYG010000573.1:0-4146 GCA_049511215.1 Acidobacteriota bacterium
CTCATCGCCAGCCGGATCAAGCCCAGTCGCCCGGTGCGGTTAGTTGTGTAAAGACTGAGCTCGCCCTTGTCGAGACATGCGCGGCTGCCGATGTTGAGCCACTCCATTTCGTATTCATTGTTGCCGACAAAAACAAAGGGCGTGCGGCCGGTCAACGCTTTCCCGTTAATGCTCAGGCGGATCTCCAGAAACGGATAGCGGCGCAGCACCGCGAGCGCCGCCCAAATGTACGCCGGCCACTTGCCCCAACCGAGTCGTTGCTGCTTCTCACGTTCGCGAATGATGCGCGGATATAGTCCCAGGCTCGAATTATTCAAGAAGATGCGGCCATTGACGTCGCCTACATCAACTCTGGCTGCGTGGCCCGCGGCTATTGTTTCGACCGCAGCTTCAAGATCGAGTGGGATGTTCAGGTCTTTGGCGAAATGGTTCATGGTCCCAAACGGCAAGACTCCCAGCGTCTTGTCGGAATCGATAATTGCCGCGGCGACTGAGTTGATCGTGCCGTCTCCACCACATGCTACAACTCTTTCAGCATCACTCCGAGCGGCGCTTTGCGCGAGCTTGGCAAGCTCCACCCCGTTGCCGGCCAACGAGATTCGTGCATCCACTCCGATGGCTTTGAAAGCTCCGGCAAGGCGCTGCTGGACCTCTCGGCTACTACCGGCGCCCGAACTGGCATTGATAATCACCTCGATTTTCACTCGCCTCATAGTAGGGCAAACCTGTTCCAGAGTCGTAGCGCGTGACAGATAGTTCTAATAAGCTGCCGTCTTGGGATCGGAGCTCAGTCGTGGGCACTGGCCCTACTTCTTCGCTCTACGCTTTTTGTCTTGCTTCGAGAGTCCGGCTTCGGAGAGCGCGATAGCGATGGCCTGTTTCGGATCCGTTACCTTCGGCCCCTTGTTGGAACCGGAGTGCAACGTGCGCTCCTTGAACTTGTGCAGTTCGTCCTTGACGCGTTTCTGCTTTGCTTTTTTCGGTGCGCTCGGTTTCAGTTTCGGCATAGCTCCCTCACAGGGTTGTCAGAGATGGGCAAAACGCGTTAGTCGGCTGCGGATTGGCCGGGTTGAGGTCGATGCACTTCACCCATGCGACGACGTACAGCTGCGTACCGAACGCCGATGTTCCTGTCACGCACCGCAGCGTCAATAGATGTCCGGCAGGCCAAATGATGGCCCAACCGTGGTTCGCCGGACAAAAAGTGTAGCACCAGTTTCTGAGCGATGCAGTTTCCGGACATTACGAGAGTATGGCAGCAGCATTCAAATCTGCGCTTTGTGAAAGGCGTACAGAAACACCACCATACTCAGACCAGCGAAGGCATAGATGAACGATGTCAACAATCTCATCGCCGGAATCAGACCCCGCACAACGCCGAATACGTCGCCGATGAATCCCGCCACCAGCAGGATCGTTACCAGGATCATTCCAACCAGCGCCAGAAACGCCGCATTCTTGAGTGTCATGGCCGGAGTATAAGCGCTCTGAGGGCGATCCGCAAGGGTCACCTCGCGGCCAATGTGACTGCCTTAGAACGGGAGGGTGACTGACGACGGCAACTGCTTGACAGCACTTGCGGAACCTTAGGTCAGATGCCTCACCGAGGGGACGATTGAGTTTCCTTTCCTTTCTGACGAGATCTCCCTTTGGTGGTTTTGGAGCTTCGTCTTTGGTTCTCCAAGTCTTGATTGTCGGAGAGCTGCTTGGTGTTCGATACCAACGTCTTCGACTCCCGAACGGTTTCGGCTTCCTTTGCAATAACGCGTTCGGCAATCTCTCGTCTTCCGCCTGTGTCTGCCATGTTTTGATCCTATCTCCATTCAGCGTTTGAATGATGTTGAACTTAGCCTCTTTGGGCGAACATGTTGCTCCTCACCCGGCATCCGCGGGATCGCAGTCTGGCAATGCGATGCCAACAATTTGATCCATACTCACGGACATGCTCCTAGCAACCTAGGTATTGGCAGCCCAAACCCGGCGAGCCCGAGTATCGGGCCTCCTTCTCTGCGTCCGTTCGTGTTTCCTGGGCCGCTTTATGGGTGACCTCTTTGGCCGTCTGATTCACTTTATGGCCGACTTTGTTGGCAGCGTGCTCGGTCGACTCCCCAGCTTCCTTCATGGTGTTGCTCAAAGACGGTCTGAAACAATCACGTTTTCCCCCATCCAGCTTCCCGTTTCCCGTCCATATTATGACGGTATAATCTCTATACCATCATGGTAATTCGGGTGTCAGCCCAATAACGCTCACGCGTCTGAGCACTATTGCTCAAACCGGCTAATGACGGATGGTGCGCGTCCGGACCCCGGCCATGCAGGCGGGATTGACCACCGGGCGAGGGAGAGCCTCCGGTGATCTCTGCCGTGGACATCTGCCGCTTGCATAATTCGGCAACCGGGATGAGCAATCTCGATCAGGCATGTGAGCACTACTGAACAGACTCGCGAATCTCCCTAGGGTATAGATTATGTGTTTGGATCTGCCCGCAAGGCGGCAGGCAGAATGTCTGTGGCGGTTATGGACAGGTGATCCTGGTGGTAAGGAGAGTGGATGAGGATTTGAGACCGGGAATACGGAAATCAACTCGTACATGCTCGGCGTGCTTGCGGAAACACGAATGTTCGCCCGAGCGTTTCCGATGGAACAGGAGATTGCGTGCACTGCCTTGCAAAGACTTAGTGTCGAAAGGAGAGCGAAAACCAGATGGATTTTAAAGATGGGATTGGACGGCGAAGTATGCTCAAGGCTGGAGTGGTCTCACTGGCCGGCCTGCCGGCGCTCGCATCCGCTGCGTCACAACAGAAGAACCCCGATAAGATCGATCCTGATGCCGGCGTGACTGCTCCGGAAGACCTGATGAAGGAACACGGCGTGCTCAACCGTTGTCTACTCATCTATGAGGAAGCCATCCGAAGGCTGCGGAACAAAGAGGAAATCTCGCCCGAAGTCTTCAACCACACCGCTGAGCTGATCCGGAGCTTTGTTGAGGAATACCACGAAAGGAACGAAGAGAAGTACATCTTCCCTGTCTTCGAAGAGCACAAACAACTCGTCGAACTCGTCCAAATGCTCAAGATTCAACACAAAGCCGGTCGCGAAGTAACGGCGCGAATTCTCCTTCTCTCGACGCCTGATCAATTCCGCTCGCAGGACAACCGCAGCCAACTGATGGCCTCCTGTCAGAGCTTCATTCGGATGTATCGGCCCCATGAAAGCAGGGAGGACACGGTTCTCTTCCCGGCACTCCGAACTCTTCTGACGCCCAGACAGGTACAAGCGCTTGGCGACAAGATGGAAGAAGACGAACACAAGGTGCTGGGCGACGAGGGCTTTGAAAAGAGCGTAGACAAGGTGACGAGTATCGAAAAGGCGCTTGGCATATACGACCTCGCGCAGTTCACGCCGAAGGCGTGACCGAGGAAAGGAGCCGTCATGAATCGGCGAATACTCCTTGCTACCAATGCTTCCCCCGCCGTTATTCTGATTCGCTTAATTGTCGGTGGGGTGTTTCTTTCCGAAGGCATACAGAAGTTCCTTTTTCCGGGGGACCTGGGTGTCGGCCGTTTTACCAAGATCGGCATTCCATCCCCTGAAATCATGGCTCCCTTTGTGGGAGTGGTGGAGATCATCGGCGGAGTGCTTCTTCTCGCGGGCTTTCTTACCCGACTGGCTGCCATTCCGCTCATCATAAACATGCTGGTTGCGATAACAACAACCAAAATTCCTATTCTTCAGAAGAGCGGTTTTTGGGCCATGGCGCATGAGGCCCGGATTGACTATGCGATGCTCTTGGGCTGCATATTCCTCCTCATCGCGGGGGCCGGAACTTGGTCGCTCGATGCCGGGCTGACAAGGGGCGCAGAGCACCCGCATGGATAGTCCAGAAAAATCCAGACAAGGAAGCGTTGTGCCCATTCCTAACCCGGATTATTCATGAGTATGCGGCCAAAATGCAATTTTGGACGCGGATAAACGGACTGACGCGGACCGTTCGGTCTTGGTCGGCGTGCAGGAGCTTTTGCGGCGCCGCAGGCGCCAGCGCTTCGCGCTGGTCGTGCTTGCCCGGAACGGGCTGTCGAGCGCTCCAGCGTGTTCGTCTGGGACTAGTTCCTCCGGGCGCGCGAGCGTTCGACAGCCCGTTCCGG
>JBEKYG010000574.1:0-4146 GCA_049511215.1 Acidobacteriota bacterium
AATCGCCGGCTGTTGCATCAGCTTGCGGAGTTTCGCCTCGATGCGCCTGAAAAGATTCCCGCGGTCGACTACTACCTGATCCGGCGCGCGGGCTTCACCATGGCGGTTGAGGATTACAACGATTATCTCGAGGCGGTCATGGCACTGGCTGAGAAACTGGACACGGCCAAAGAAGACAAAATCCGGATCGTGGTATCAGGATCCTTTTGCGAGCAACCGCCGCTGGGGCTCATCAAGACCATCGAAAATGCCGGCTGCTATATCGTGGACGACGACTTTCAGCTCGGCCTCAAGTGGTTTTGCCGGGACATCCCCGAGGATACCGGGGATCCGATCGGTGCCCTGGTGGACAGCTATCTCTCGCAAAGCACATCTTCTTCCGCGGTCTTCGACCGCGAGAATGCCAAAGGGGAGCGCCTCGCCGAGACGGTGCGCAAATGCAAAGCCGACGGCGTGATCTTCTGCGCCCCCAGCTTCTGCGATCCTGCCCTCCTGGACCGCCCCATGCTGGAGAGCGCCATGAACCGGCATCATATCCGGCACACCAGCTTTCAATACCATGAAAATCTGGGTCAGTTTCGCGTGATCAAGGAACAGGCCGGGACCTTCGCAGACATGATCAAACTCTGGGAGTGAGCGTGGAAATTCAAAAAGAGAACAGCATGATCCGGCAAAAACAGATGCTCGCGGACCAGTTCATCGAGCTGTCCCAGGTCCGGGAAACCGGCAAGAAGGTGGTCTATACCTTCGTCCCGGGAAATCTGACCGAGTTGATCTATGCCTTTGACATGCTCCCGGTTTATCCTGAAATCAATGCCCTGCAATCCGGGATGCGCCAGAAGTCCCGCGACTATATCCGCGAAGCCGAGGACATCGGGTTCTCCGAAGATGTTTGCTCCTACGTAAAGTGTGACATCGGCATGATGCTGCAGGGGAACGTCGGCCCCACAGGCCAGCAATTGCCGCCGCCCGACGTGCTGCTGCTGAGTTACACCGGCTGCTTTGTTTTCATGAAGTGGTTCGAAAATCTGAAGCGGCTCTACCCCAATGCGGAAATCGCCATGCTCCATATCCCCTATCAGGAATCGGGGCGCATCGAAGAGCAAGCCGTCGAGTACATCCGCAGCCAGCTCGTCACTGAGGTGATCCCGATCCTGGAAAAGGTCAGCGGCTGCAAATTCGATTCCGAGAAGCTGGCTGCCAAGCTGGACCTGGCGGCACAAGCCGAGGACCTCCTGGTCAGTGTGTTTGATTCGGCGCGGCACAAACCCTCGCCCATCGATGCCTACTTCGGGGGCGTTTATTACATCGGGCCCATCTTCACGGCTTTCCGCGGCACCCGGGAATGCGTGGAGTATTACCGCGACCTGCAGAATGAAGTCGCGTTTCGGGTTGAAAACAAGCTTGGCCCGATCACACCCGACGGTTACCTGGAAAATGAGCGTTTCCGACTGGTGGTTGAGGGGCCTCCCAACTGGACTCATTTCCGGGAGTTCTGGAAGCTGTTCTACGATACCGGGGCCGTCTTCGTTGCTTCCTCCTATACCCGCGTGGGCGGCGTGTACGACGATGGCTTTCGCCACTCCTCCGCGGACCCGCTGCGGAGCATGGCGGAGTATTGTCTCGGTTGTTACACCAACCTCAGCCTGCCTCAGCGGATCGATCTCCTGGAACGCTGGATCAACCGCTACCAGGCGCATGGCCTGCTGGTCAATTCGATCAAAAGCTGCAAATCCTTTTCGGCCGGGCAATTGGTGATGATGCGCGACCTCGAGGAGCGGCTCGGCATTCCTGTCGGATTCATCGAAACCGATCTAGTGGACCCTCGCTACTATTCGTTTTCCAACATCAAAAACAGGCTGGATTCATTCTTTCAGATGCTGGACCAGCGGCATTCGCTCCGGATCCCGGAGGATGCCCTTTCCGACGACGCACTGGTATGACCGCGATGGGACTGTTTAGCCGGATCCAAAAACTGAACCGCGAAGACCTCAAAGACCTCAAAGGTCGGATGGCATACCTTTTCGGAAGAGACAGAGGAGCCTTGGCGCAATACGAGGAGTTCACAAGGTTTTTCTTTGAGGTCTTCGAGGTCTTTGCGGTTCAAATCTCATCCTGGCCTAAACATCTACACTGCGATGCCATTGTGTTTTTGCCGGGCTGCCGGTTCACGGCCGAGGATATGCCATGAAGGTGTTTCTGGGGATTGACCTCGGTTCCACGACTTCCAAGGCCATTCTGGTCGATGCCGGCGGAAACATTATTGGCCGCGGGATTACCAACACGCGCTCCGATTACGCGGTGGCCACGGATATCGCCCGTATGGAGGCGGAGTTCAATTCCCGGTTTGCCCTCCTGCGCCGCAGGCTCCAGGAAGATACAGCGGGCGATTCCTGCTGGGACCAGATCATCCCCAGGCTGGAAGACCGGTTCCACTGGCTCCAGTTTCAGGCCAGGTTCGACCGGCTCATGGATGCCATGCTCCAGGGCACCGCTCTGATAGAGGACGCAAAGCTACGTTTGCAGATGGAGCAATGCCTCGCGGAACTGTCACCGAGGATGCGCGAGTCAAGCCGGCGGCGGTTTTTCAACGGCGAGATTTCCGCCACTTCCCAGTTTTTCCGCGATCTGTTCAGCTGCGCCTACGTTGAGGAGATCTCTGCTGCACCCAAGGACCTCTACGATGCGCTGTTGGCCGCATACGACCGGTCGATCAATCCGGCGGAAAACAGGAGAATCGATTTTGACTTTGGCAACCTGGTTCGGGACGCGCTCGATCTGTTGCCGGAGGAGATGGCAAAGCAGCGTGGCAGGGTCGAGCGACATCTGGCTGCGATCTCCAACCTTCCGTTGCAGCCCGCCGACTATATCGGCACCGGCTACGGCCGCCAGTTGCTCCCGTTCGAGAAACAGCATATCCGGTCGGAGATTCTGTGCCATGCCTTCGGCGCGCACGCCTGCTTCCCGCAAACGCGCACGGTGCTGGACATCGGCGGCCAGGACACCAAGGCGATCCAGGTGGATCCGCAAGGCCTCGTCACCAGCTTCCAGATGAACGATCGCTGCGCTGCCGGCTGCGGCCGCTACCTCGGCTACATCGCGGATGAAATGAACATCAGTGTCGGCGAGTTGGGCCCGCTGGCACTGCGCGCTGATTTCGAGACCAATATTTGTTCCACCTGCACGGTTTTCGCCGGTGCCGAACTCCGCGAGTATCTGAACTTGGGAGAGAAAAAGGAGAACATTCTGGCGGGACTGCACAAGGCCATAGTTCAGAGAGCGTTCGCCTTGCTTGCACGATCCGGCGGGGTCCGCAACGAATTCACCTTCACCGGCGGCGTCGCGCGCAACCCGGCGGTGGTCAAATACGTCGGCCAGATGGTGACTCAGAACTACGGCAACCTGACCATCAACAACCACCCGGATTCCATTTTCATGGGCGCGCTGGGCGCCGCCCTGTTCAGTGTGCATAGAGGATGAACACCAAAAATCTCACCCTGGGCATTGACGTGGGCAGCAGTTGCATCAAGGTTGCTCTGGTGGACTACGGCAACAGCCCTGAGGTCATCGATCTTGCCAACGAAAAAATTCGCAAGCGGAACCCAGCCCTCCTGGTAGAGCAGGTGGTCGCGCCCATCCTGGAGAGTCACGGGCTTGACTATGCCGACCTGCTTTATGTGGCGTCCACCGGCGAAGGCGAGCTGGTGCAGCGCAAGCGGGGTCACTTCTACAGCATGACCACGCACGCGCGCGGCGCATGTCACTATCACCCCGAGGCACGCACAGTGGTGGATCTTGGAGCGCTGTTCTGCCGGGTCATGTTGCTGGATCGAGGTTCACGAGTCAGGGATTACACCATGACCGGGCAGTGCGCCTCAGGTTCCGGACAGTTTCTGGAAAACATCACCCGCTATCTCGGCGTGACCATCGAAGAGGTCGGGCCGCTGTCGCTTGGGTCGGCCAACCCGGCGATCCCGAGCAGCATTTGCGCCGTTCTCGCCGAGACCGATGTCATCAACATGATCTCCAAGGGAATTCCGACGGCCGACATCATCAAAGGCATCCATTTGTCGATCGCCCGCCGAATCGTTCAACTGCTCAGCAAGCTGAAAGTGGAATCCCCCGTCGTCCTCACCGGAGGAATGG
>JBEKYG010000575.1:0-4145 GCA_049511215.1 Acidobacteriota bacterium
AACCACTTATGCGATCGGGGAGGCCATAAGTTGCCAACCAGCAACATCTGCTTGAACCGCAGAATCGCATAAGTTTACATATTGCATTAACTTGTAGGCCGTTCCAAAAGAGCCGCACCCAACCGAATTCTAATGTCAGCTCGAGCTGGAAGCGGGCAAACAAGCAAGCCCGCAAAGATAGGCGCAGATGGCGATGCCGAGCATGAAACCGCTTGGGATGCATTAGACACGGCGCTTCACAATACCCCTAATGATAACTTCCACGGCAATCGGGGTCAGGAAGATGCGGACATCGGAGCCTGTCACCAATGGCGCCTAACCCAAAGTGACCCCAATCAACTCGTGGTGCCGCCAAATCAAGTGTCTAAGCCCCAAAGGGGCGAGGCAGGAAAGCCCAGGGCGTGAGCCCTGGGATCATGAACATCCGGGAGACAAGCCCTGTAAGGGCGAAGCAGGCTGCGCCGCCCTTTCAGGGCTAGCTTCTTGATCTACGTCAGTTCCCAGGGCTTGCGCCCTGGGCTTTCCTGCTGGACCCCTTTAGGGTCCTTATTGAGTTCCTTAAGTAAGCGCCATTCTAGCCTGTCACATTTCAGTGCTGTTGGGAGGATCCTGGCGGGCGCGCCGCCAGAAAACGGTCTACGGCATCAACGAGAACCGCAGGAGCTTCCACGTGGGGGTTGTGGCCGAGGCCCGGCAATAGGATGGCGTTGGGGTCGAAGACGCGCAACTCCTCGATGCTCACCATTGGGTCCTCGGAACCGCATGCGAGCGCGGATCGAATTTGCGCAAGCCGGAAGATCTCCTGGAACGAGGGGCCGGGGGCGGAGAAAATCCGCGGATCAGCGGCCAAGCGCCAGCGCCCGGCTTCCTGGCGCACTCCTGCTGCGACCACTTCGGCTTGGTCATCGACCAGCCCTGAAAGCCCCGACCGCCGCAGGAATCGTTCGACCGCCGCCGAGCGAGTTTCGAACCAGCGACCCGGAACCGCGGATAACGAGTGGGCTTTTTCTATTTCGGCTTCAGTCCAATTGACCTTGATGCTAAAACCGAACACCGCGGCGACCGATACCCCAAACCATCCGCACGCGAGCGCCAACCCTACGACCGCGCCCATCGAGTGTCCCACGACCGTTACCGGTTCGCCCGGCTCCAGCAGGCCCGCGACATCAGCCGCGTGTTGGCCGTAACCATAGTGGAAGGCATGGGGCGAGCGTCCGTGCCCGCGCAAATCGGGAATGAGTATTCTCCCCGGCCATCTCTCCCGGATCTCGCGGGCAACCGGCGTCCAAACCGCGCCGTTTGCAGCCAGGCCGTGCAACAGGAGCAACGCCGGTCCTTCACCTCCGATCCGCTCGCAATAGAGTTCCATGCCTATCCTCAGTGTCCCTGTGAAACCAGTGCGGCACGCCTCGATGGCGGCATCGAAAATTCCCACGGGGAGCATTCCGTCCGCCGGTCGATCGGAACCTCGATCAATGCGGGAGCTGCACACCGGGAACTCCGAATACAGTATCCACTCCATGCAATAACAACGATTCAACTATTGCATCGCCGCCACTCATTCGAACCGGCATATAACCTCCGTGACCGTCAGAACGCGCAGTGCCGCAAGAGTGCTCTTTCATGTTATGGTAGCACGCCCATCGGATTTCCCGAGAAAAGGATCCGGCCAAAACGGACGAGGCGGAGAACGTTGCTTCGGTGCCGCAAAAAATCCTTGCAGGCTTGAATGTAATATTGTATGTAATATAGTACGAAATCTGAGGCGAAAGGCGATCTTCCGGCCGGATCAGCAATGATCCCGCCGAGCCGTGCCTCAAACAACCGTCGAGGCCAGAAATGTTGGTGAACGAAGTAGAAGCCAAGCAGATGCTGAAGAGAGCGGGTGTGTCGGCCACCGATACGCGGCTTGCCGCTTCCCGCGATGAGGCGGTTGCCATCAGTACGAGATCGGGTTCCCGGTGGCGCTGAAAATAGTCTCGCCGGATGTCGTCCACAAGAGCGATTGCGGCGGAGTGAAGCTGAACCTGGCCGATTCCAAGCAGGTCGGTGACGCTTACGACGCCATCGTGGCGGGCGTCGCGACGGCATTCCCGGGCGCACGGATCTCGGGAGTCTCGGTGCAGGGAATGGCCAAGCCTGGGGTCGAGGTCATCATCGGCGTTGCGGCCGACGAACAGTTCGGGCCGTTTGTCATGTTCGGCCTCGGCGGGATTATGGTCGAGGTGCTGAAGGACGTTTCTTTCCGGCTGGTTCCATTGTCCAGGCGCGATGCTGCCGAGATGATCCGGGAGATCAAGGGATTCAAGCTCCTCACCGGATTTCGCGGCCGGCCTGCCGCCGATCTTGCCGCTCTGGAGCAGATGCTGGTGAGCGTCTCCAGGTTCGTCGAAGACAATCCCGGAATCACCGAGCTGGACCTCAATCCCGTGTTCGCGCGCCCTGATGGCGCCGTTGCCGTGGACGCCCGCATCGTTGTCGAGGACGGCAATTCGAGACGGGAACCAAAGGACAAAAAACCGGCCCGGTCCGCCTCTCTCGATGTTGCATTCAATCCCCAGTCGATTGCCGTTGTGGGCGCTTCGAATAATCCTACTTCTCGCGGCTACGATTTCATGACTCACCTGCAAAGCTATAAATTTCAGGGCAAGATCTACCCGATCAACTTGAAGGAACCCGAAATCCTGGGCATCAAAGCCTATGCTGATTTGAATGACGTTCCGGGTGACGTTGATCTCGTCATTTACTGCGTCGCGCTGGAACGCTTCCCGGCATTTCTCGATACTTGCGCTAGAAAGGGTGTCAAGGCCGTCCACGTGTTCTCGGGACGCGGCAGCGAAACCGGCCGTGCGGAAGGCAAAGCACTCGAGGCGGAAATTCTGAAGGCGGCGAGGGAATACGGCATCCGGCTGATAGGCCCGAACTGCATGGGCATCTACTCCCCGGGCGCGGGGATCAGCTTCAGTTATGATTTTCCCAGGGAAAAAGGCAACGTCGGAGCTCTGATTCAAAGCGGCGGAAGTTCCACGGACATCGTCAAGCTCGGCGCTCTTTACGGGCTGAAATTCAGCAAGGTGGTGAGCTACGGCAACGCCTTGGACGTCAACGAAATGGATCTGCTCGGCTATCTTGCTGAAGATCCTGAAACGAGCGTCATCATTGCTTTCGTTGAAGGATTGAATGGTGACGGCAGGGGATTCATAGAATTGGTGCGCAGAACCTCGAGCAGGAAACCCTTCATCATCTGCAAAGGTGGCAAAAGCAAGGCGGGAGCCAGGTGTACGATGTCTCACACCGCTTCATTGGCCGGCTCGTCGCAGATGTGGGAGATTGCAATCCGCCAGGCGGGAGGAATATCGGTCCGGGACATAGACGACCTCATTCACATGGCGGTGGGATTCAGTTTCCTGAAGCCGGTGACAGGCCGAAGACTCGGGACCGGCGGCAGCGGCGGCGGCCGCAACACAGTATCGGTGGACGAATGGGAAAGCAACGGCTTCGAAGTAGTGCCTCTGCCGCAGGAGATCCGCGAAAAGTTCAGGGAACGGGGCGCCTTGCTATGGTATTGCCTGGATAATCCCGCCGACCGATCGATCATGGTTCCGGACGATCCCTACACCGTCGCCTCGTTGATGGAGGAAATGTCCAGGCATCCCGATTTTGATTTTGTGTGCGCGGATATTGCCGCGGAGGAGCACCCGTATCACAAGGATACATTTGTGAGCTGGGTTGCCAGCAGCATCGAGGATTACATACGGTTGTACAAGAAAAGCGATAAGCCCTTTCTGATGGTATTCCGGCCTCGTCCCATAAAGACCGATGAAATGGACCACTGGTTCTGGCGTGAAGTAGGAAAGATGAGATCCCGCCTGGTTGAAGAGCGAGTGCCGTTCTTCCCGAGCGTGGATAAAGCCGCCGAGGTATTGAATGCCGTAATCGATTATTACGGGCGAACTGTATCTGTTTAGCCTTGTGGTCATCGAGATGTCCTTTAGAAGCAAAAAGCGGCCACGGATTCCACGGATTTTATGAAGGCACTACCAAAAGGCGGTGTTTCTTGCAGCCTTTAGGATGCAGGCAAAGACGACGGCATCATTTGGTGCGCCTCGATACGCGCATGCCATATGCATATGAATTCGTGAAAT
>JBEKYG010000576.1:0-4135 GCA_049511215.1 Acidobacteriota bacterium
GACCCTTCGACCCAGGGACAGATCCTCGGCGAGATAAACCTCACCCATGCCTCCCTGTCCCAATCGGTCCAATATTTGAAAGTGCCCAATGGTGCGGCCGATCATAGGAACCACTGAGAGACAATTTCCTTTTCGCCCTGAACGACGAGATAGTCCACAAGACTGACCGAAACCTCTTCCGGTGGAATTATCGTCTCAATACTCGCCGCTTGGCAAAACCAATCGGTGACTATGACATGAACGGGCGCGTTCCATCCCCCGGCGAACCTGCCCTGCGGGTCGAAGACCATCACATCGGTCTGAACCAATCCCACGTTGACGCGGATCGCATGATCACCCTGTAATCAACGCGGCAGCATGCTGAAGCACCCCAAGGAGCTCGTCGAACTTCCAGCGTGCCGCCGAGCAGGAATACCTTGCCTGCCTCGTCGCGCCATGACGGGAGATCTGTCCCCCCTCCAAGCGCATCCGTCAGCTTTTGCGGCATGGCCCGTGTGGCTTTTGGTGCAAAACGAGCGCGCATGTCGGATAATAGAGATCCCTATGACTCGAACGGTCAACCTCAATCCGCGCGCGGAGTACACGGCACGACTGGCATCGCGGAGCACGCCGAGACCAAAGAGCTTCAGAACGTGTTGAAACAGGTCTGTTGGATTGCTAGGATATGCCCATGAGTTCCTCACGAACATCGGTATTCGATTTGAGCGTCTCGGAGAAGCTGCAGCTTCTGGAAGATCTCTGGGACGATATCGCCTCCGATCCCACAGCCGTGCCAACGTACGATTGGCAAAAGGAAGAGTTGGACCGGCGCAAGCAGAACCTGCTCAAGAAACCGGGCTCTGCCCTCTCCTGGGACGAAATCCAGCACAGGGTTCGCACTCGCCATGGCCATTGAGCTGATCTTTGCTCCCGAGGTGGAGCAGGACCTCAGAGAGGCCTTCGACTGGTATCAAGAACGTCGGCCCGGTTTAGGGGAGGAATTCTTGACTTGTGTCGATGCCTGCATCCAAGCCATCTGTCGCAACCCGGAAATGCAGACTCTGATCTATAAGGACTATCGGAGAGGTTTGCTCAGACGATTTCCTTACTCGGTTTTTTATGAGTCTTCCGGCAACACAGTGACCGTGTATTGCGTCTTCCACACCTCCCAGGATCCGGCGAAATGGCGTCGGCGATTGCTGTGATCCCCCAAGCGGCAGGCGACTATTTCACCCAATTTGTTGAGAGACGTCGATGCGATTGCATTTCGGAAATTGGCGAAATGGTAGCCTCACACGCAATTTCATCGAGTTTTCGCGAATATTCCAGAATCCGACATTGCGTCGTCCCGGGCGCCGCCAGGCTGCCGGCGCCCACGGATCATTTGGATTTTGCCTGGAGGATCTCAGCGCCGGCAAGCAGTACCACGCCGCGGCCATGTAAATCGTCGTCAGGCCTGCCGCGCTGAAAGTAGAAATCGAGATCTGTGCCGATGTTGGTTCCTTCACAGGTGCCGTTGACAGCCCCGTCGGGCGTGATGTTCCGGCAGATCCCTTCAAACGCTTTGCGCGCCACCGCCATGTTGGCAGCAGGGATCCAGCCGCGATTGACCGCCCGCACAATGCCGTAGGCGAACATCGCCGTGCACGAGGTCTCTTCCCAAAGTTCGGGATGATCCAGAACCTGGCGCCACATTCCCGAGGAAGCCTGCGACCTTTCAACCCCCGCGACATGCCGGCGCCTGGCCAAGTACATGCTCCATCCGCCCGTCGCACTCGATCGTCTGCGCCATCAGCCCGAAACCGCCCAGGTCGCCTACTATGCCAGGAATCATGACCGGTCGGGCGCGCCCGATGCCTCCGCGGCGCATATCATCCCGGCTCTCGATTTCCTCGCCGCCCGGTGCACTCCTATTCCGGATGCCGGACAACAGCTGGTCCGATATACCGGCGCATTCTCGAACGTGCGCCGCGCGGGCGCTCAACGCGCCGGCTCGGCGCCCGCCAAGGAGGCTGATGCGCCCGAATCGAGGGCGCAACATCCCGGTTGCGCCGATGACTTCGCGCGTCGGCTGATGCGCTCCTGGGCGCGGCTCATCAAGAAGGTGTACGAAGCGGACCCCCTGATCTGCCAGGGTTGCGGCGGCCCGCTCAAAATCATCAGCCTGATCGGCAGGGCCCCCGTCATCGAGAGAATCCTGCGCAACCTGAAACTGTGGGACCGCCCCGAGAGCCCTCCGCCCCCTGCGCCCGAGAGATCCGTAGCCTATGAACCGGGGGTTGTTGTCTTCGACGACGTCGACCGGCGGTTGGAACCTACCCAATAGATCTCCGGGCACTCCCCCCTATGCAATCTGCGCGAGCCGCCTGGACGCCACACAGGGGGAGGTGTGCTCAGGTGCGCGCCTGAACCGGGCAGGAGAGGCCCCCGGCAAGCTCGCCGGGGGCCTCTCCTGCCCGGTTCAACTATTTCAGCTTCAATCGCAGCTCAAATCCGCCCGCTTGCCTGCACTGGGGAAAGAATTCCGCATACTCTCATCAGCAACCCGTCGTATGATCTCCCCAACAGGAAAAAGCATTTGCTTATTATTTTTATTCGGCATCACAGCCTGAGATAGCCCCGCTGCGCAACCTGCGTTGGCGCACCGGTGAGAGGACACGTGCCGGTCTGGGTCTTTGGAAAGGCGATGACCTCACGTATGGACTCGCTTCCCGCAAGAATGGAGATAAATCGGTCCAGACCCAATGCGATACCGCCGTGCGGCGGTGCACCTTGAGCGAGAGCCTGAAGGAGAAAACCGAAGCGTGCCTCGATTTCCTCCTTGCTGAGTCCCAGGATTTTGAGCATCCTGCGCTGCAGATCCGGCCTGTGAATGCGGATCGAACCGCCACCTACCTCCTCACCATTAAGCACAAGATCATAAGAAGCAGCCAAGGCAGACTCGATCACCATCCGCTCATTGCTTTGGAAGACTGTGGGATCCACGGGCGAGGTGAAGGGATGGTGCACCGCCACATAGCGTCCGCGGCTAGGATCGTATTCCACCAGTGGGAACTGGACGATCCAGGCGAAGCAAAGACGACCCTGCTCGCTAGTCAAACCCAGAAGATCAGCCGCGAGCAGCCGAATGCGGCCCATGTTCAGGCGCAGTGTTCTGGGATCCTTGCCAGCCTGAAATAAAATCAGATCGTTCTCGCCACACTCCATGGCCACGGCGATAGCCATGCGTTCCTTCTCTGAGAAGAATTTGGCGATGCTCGACGAAAAGACTCCGCGCTCGATGTGCCCATAGGCTGGTGCCTCAGCGCCGGCCTGCTCCGCCCTTTCCCGAATCGTCTCAATGTTCTTTCGCGACAGCTGAAATGAACCCGGAATGGCAAGGCCAAGCACCTGCCCTCCGGAATCCAGAATCTTCCTAAAAAGGTGGAATTCGGTATCGGCGAAAACCTTCGTGAGGTTCACAATGCACAAATCGAAGCGGAGGTCCGGGGCATCGGTGCCATACCGGTTCATTGCTTCCTGATAGGGGATGACTGGGAAGGGCTTCGGATCCAAAGGACGCGCCACATCCTCTATCGCCCTTCGGATCAGGGCTTCCACCAAGGACATCACATCCGATTCGTTCACAAAACTCGCCTCGATGTCGAGCTGGGTGAACTCGGGCTGGCGGTTGGCCCTGAGATCCTCGTCGCGAAAACATCTCGCCACCTGGTAGTACCTCTCGATCCCGCCAGCCATCAAGATTTGCTTGAAAAGCTGTGGCGATTGCGGAAGCGCGAAGTAGGTGCCGGGCTGCAGCCTCGAGGGCACCAGGAAATCCCGAGCCCCCTCGGGCGTGCTCTTGGCAAGGCACGGCGTCTCCACCTCGATGAAGCCCTCAGAATTGAGGAAAGATCGGAAGGAGGTAACAACCTTGTGCCGAAGACGTAGATTCTGCTGCATGGTGTCTGACCGCAGATCTATGCTCCTATGCTCGAGTCGGCGCTCCTCGGATACCTTGTCCCGCTCTTGCGGCCGAAACGGCAAGTTGGCGGCGACACCGAGTACTTCAAATCCGTCGGCCTCAAGTTCGATGTCCTTGGAGTCCAGGCTGGTGTGTTCGGTTCCCAGCGGACGGAGGCGCAAGGTGCCCGAAAACTTTACGACCCATTCCGGG
>JBEKYG010000577.1:0-4123 GCA_049511215.1 Acidobacteriota bacterium
AAACGCAGCGGGAATGTTCGGGTTGCCTGCAAGAACGCGCAGTGCGCAACATGATATGCGCAGTCATGGAAGGTGGACGCGAAGCTTTCGAACGGCGATATCGCCGTATCGCTTTGGAGGGATGCCATGTTTGACAGCCCGGAAGGATTACTGCGTAAGATACATCTTGGAGAGGATACTTCACTAGAGTTGAAGAGTGTTCGATTCAAAGAGAATCGCGTTTCCGAGCCCAAGCGGGACGACCTAGCCAACGAAATCGCGGCCATCGCCAATACGCATGATGGAGTTCTCTTGATGGGCGTCGACGACAAGTCTCGCGACATTGAAGGGATCCCATTGGATCGACTCGAATCTGTGGAACGCTATGTGTACGAGATTTGCAATGAGAGCGTTAAGCCGCCGGTTCTTTTTCGTTCCTTTCGCATGCAACTGCCCGATAGCTCTGGGACTCTTCAGCCTGTGCTCAAGGTAGAAATACCGCGCAGCCTTTTTGTTCACAAAAGTCCCGGGGGGTACTTCCATCGGCAAGGCAGCTCAAAGCGAGAAATGCCGTCCGACTACCTGGCACGATTGTTCCAACAACGAAGCCAGGCCCGGCTGATTCGATTTGAGGAACAGCCGGTACCTCAAACGAGCATAAACGATTTATCGAAGAAGCTGTGGGGCAACTATACAACCCGATCTGTTGAGCCTGCAGAGATTGTCCTCCTGAAGCGAAGCCTTTTGTCAAAGGAAGAAAATGGGTCTATGCGCGCATCGGTTGCCGGTGTCTTACTCTGCTGCGAGCATCCGGAGCGTTTTCTGCCCAATGCGTACATCGAAGCGGTACGTTATCGTGGGACGAAGCAGGATTCCAATTACCAGGTGGACGCCCAGAAGATTCATGGCCCTTTGAATCAACAGATTGATCAAGCGATGGCCTTTCTCAAAAGAAATCAGAAAATCTCAGCCGTGAAAGCACCGCATCGAGTTGAAGTGCCGCAGTTCAGCGAACGAGCAGTCTTCGAAGCGGTTGTCAATGCTGTAGCTCACCGCGATTACTCTATCTTCGGGTCGAAGATCCGGTTCTTCTTGTTCGACGACCGGCTTGAACTTTACTCGCCGGGTGCCCTTCCGAATACAGTCACCATTGAAAGCATCGCCTTACGCCAGGCTACGCGGAATGAACTGATCACAAGTCTGCTTGCGGAAACCCCAGTTGCGGAAACGGTCTGGAGTATTGGACGGGGTTACTATATGGAAAAGCGGGGTGATGGTGTTCCAATTATCTTGAACGAGAGCGAAAAACTCTCTGGAAAGAAACCCGTTTATCAGCTCATCGACGATTCCGAGTTACTGCTCACCATTTATGCCGCGGGAGCCGAACGAGTAGATGCGGATTGATGCAAATAGCTGGTACTACAGCCCCAACCACGCGCAGCTCTGTCAGATCATCGAAGCCCAGACGCTCTGGGGTGAGACAACCTGCCGCGTCTGGCTGCCCCGCAGCCACACCGTGGTCCGCATCCCGGCTTCCAGGCTCAAGTCCCTGGAGAGCGCGGGCACCGGCTCGCCCGACGATATCGCCTACGTCGCCGCTGCCGCGCGGGTGGCCGACGCCCTTACCCAGGACATCTTGCTCGCGCCCATCGAATCCTCCGTTATCCCACTGCCGCACCAGATACGGGCACTATCACGCGCTATCACCAACGACCGGGTGCGCTATCTGCTGGCGGACGAGGTCGGCCTGGGCAAGACCATCGAGGCCGGGCTCATCATGCGGGAGCTCAAGCTCCGCGGGTTGGTCAAGCGGACGCTGGTCATCGCTCCAAAGGGACTGGTGAGCCAGTGGGTCAGCGAGATGCGCTTCCACTTCGGTGAAACCTTCCAGCTCGTGCTCCCCGAGGACATCAAGACATTGAAACGGATCGCCCCGGCAACGGGCCCGGGAAAAGGCGAGAAGGCCAACTACGCCTTTGCCGCCCGCCGCAAGACCGTCGAGCGGATCGGTCTGCCCCAGGTCCGCAACTATCGCCTGAACCTGCTCGCACAGGAGGAGCGGAGTTTTCAGGAGCAGCTTGACCAGAAGGCTCATGCCTATCCCGAAATGGTACCGCTGCTTGTGATTCGGGTGGAGGGCGGGTCATGAGTGGCTGGCGCGATCAAATTCTGAAGGAGTTCACCCCGAGGGTTGCCAGACTCACTCTGGTGGCCGACCCGGACGGGCTCGTTCTTGAAGAGGGAATCCTCGAAGGTATTCGCGAGCGCGGATTCGAGCTGATCCCGTTTGAAGACCACATCGCTCTCCGCTACGCCTACGAATCGAAGTTCCGCTCCCGCTGGGACCGCGGCGAGCATACGGAACTTGTTGTCGTGTTGCGCTCCCAAGCCAGCGACCTCAGTGGATTGCCCTACGATCTGCTTCAGGCCGGCCGCAGGCTCTCGTTCAATCTTGGCGACATCTTTCCGAACCTCAGTTACCCGGTCGTGACCGCTCTGGACCGGGGGGATCTCGATGCCTTGTACGAGGCACAGAAGCGACATGCGCCCGGCCAGATGGGCGACAACGCCACCAAGGAGTTCGTCCTCCGGCACGTCTTTGAGATTGCACCCGAGCTGATCAAGCAGCCATCGGACCTCTTGCGCGTGCTTCTGCGCCGTCACTACCGCGGCCAGCGCATTCCGACTGTGCTGGATGAGCGGTTCATCCAACTCCTGCGCCAGAGCACCCTCTTCGACGACTGGCCGCTTGAGACGGTGGTTACGGACCGGGTGGCATTCTTCGCATTCCTCCAGGAGCGCTGGCCGATCTTCCTCGACCGTGAAGCAGCAAAAGGGGCATCCGGTGTTCATGAAGACAAGAAACCCTACGGTCTGGCCATTGAGGGACCTGTCGATCTGCCATTCGACCACCATGACATCCGAGTCTACATCGACAACCTTTTCGTCGAGGGTTTGCTGCATTCCGTGTCACACGACCATGCAGATACCCTGTCCAAGACCTGGGCAGGCATTGGCGTTCGAACCGCCCCAATCGAAGACAGGTCTCGTCGCCTGGGCAGGCTCATCGACAGCCTGCAGACATCCATTCCGGCCGATGACGCAAAACACACGGATTGGTTCCACTTTGCACATGGATGGGCGGAGCTGGTTCTGCTCATAAACGAGCAATCCGATGCCGTCCTGAGGAAAACGAACGAGCACGCAAAGAGCCTGCAGGCACACGTGGACGCTGGTTTTGCAGCATGGCTCTTCAAGCGGTACGCCGGGCTTGTCAACCTGCCGCCAGTGCCTCCGGTTATGCTGCATCACGTTCCGCGGTTTCTTGCCCGTCAGGTGGGAGAGGACCGTAACGCCAAGATCGCACTGATCGTAGTAGACGGCCTTGCCATGGACCAATGGCTGGTGGTGCGTAGTGCGCTCGCCTCAAGGCAGCCCGGTTTCCGATTCCGGGAGCAGGCGGTCTTCGCCTGGATTCCTTCACTCACATCTATTTCGCGCCAGGCTGCCTTCGCCGGCAGGGCTCCCATCTTCTTCCCGAACAGCATCCAGACCACGGACAAAGAGCCTGCAGAATGGGCACAATTCTGGGTGGATCAGGGCTTCACGCAAAACGAGGTCGTGTACATCAAGGGGCTGGGCGACGGCAGCTTGGAGGGGGTTTCCGAGGCGCTTTCTCATCCCAAGGCAAGGGTCGCCGGGCTGGTCGTTGACAAGGTCGACAAGATCATGCACGGCATGGAGATGGGTACCGCCGGGATGCACAGCCAGGTAAGCCAGTGGGCCAAACAGCCGTACCTGAGCACACTCCTCGATCTGCTTCTGGACCGCGGCTTCCGTATATATCTGACTTCTGACCACGGCAATGTTGAAGCGAAAGGTTGCGGCCGTCCGACCGAAGGCGCTGTGGCGGACCTGCGCGGTGAACGAGTCCGCATCTATCCCGACGCAACCCTTCGCAGCAAGGTGAAGGAACGGTTCCCGGCCGCGATGGAATGGGACCCTATCGGTCTCCCGGAGGACTACCTCGCCCTCCTGGCTCCTGCTCGGCAGGCGTTTGTCCAAGAAAAGCAGCGCATCGTGAGCCATGGCGGCATTTCAGTCGAGGAACTCATCGTTCCTCTGGTTCAAATCGAGAGGAGGA
>JBEKYG010000578.1:0-4121 GCA_049511215.1 Acidobacteriota bacterium
AAGCAAGTCAAGTACTTTAAGTTGACTACTGTGAAGGTTCCAGGCCTAGCGATGTCGCTTGAGCCGCGCGCCGCGGCGACAGATTGCACGAACCGTTGGCGCGTCGGCTCCAAGCGGCTGTTTGGGAAATAGGAGGCCAGCCGTTTTTATCCAGCTTCAGGCGATCCGGGATTTATCTTTTCTTGGCCGGCCGATGGGGCGCGCACGCAATTTCGGAATCCGGGATCATGATTCGTATGTGGAGCCACGGGCGGTTAGGATTTTGCGCGATAGCGGATGTCCCGGATTTCGATAGTTCCGGCGACGCGGTCGAAGAATGGGCGGCCGGCTTTCACCCCCACGGATCCGTAGCCCGTGGCCGTGGCAAAGAAGCTGCGGAAATCTCCTTTGAGACTGGGCTCAAGGTAGAGCACTTTCTCCACGGCATCATAGCGCGCGCCGGTGAGGCCTTGCAGCAAGGCATACGATGACATGGCGCGGGCGTACCAATGTCCGCATTCGTATTCGTTGAACGGATTGCGGACCCGACCGTCGTACCGTTCACGGCAAGCGCGCACAACTTCGAGTCCTTCCTCGGCCATTCCCATCGCCATCAGATGCGACGCGACCTGATATTCGATTCCAGTCCACACTTCATTCGAATAGACAAAGGGCAGGGATAGCACACCGCCCTTGGGCCAGGTGCAGAGCAGCAGGCCGCCTTCCGCTCCGCACGCATAGGAGGGCCGTTGCGGATTGGCGTGATTCGAGAGATCCTGCTTCAAGTTGTAGCGATGGACCGCCTTGAGGTGGCTCGCGACCTTGTCGCGATCCAGCACCTGACCGACGCCGCACATCAGGGCAAGCCAGGCTCCGAACGCTCCATCGGAGAGACATCCGCTCCCATACTGATATTTCGGCCCCTCCTTTTCGAACAAGGCGACGGCTTCAGCAGAGTAACTCCCCACCATGCTCTTATTTTCCAGCGGGTTTTGCGCGCGCAGGTTCTTCCATTCGATGCGCTGAAAGAAATACTCGCCGTTGAACAATTCGGCCTCAGCCAGCTTCTTCCCTTTCGCATAAAGTTCGGCGTAGAGGGGCACGTCATCGCCGACCGCCTTGGCCATGGTGATGGCAGCCTGCAGCGCGCCCAGATAGAAGCTCGTGCACATGCCGTCGGGTCCCCAAAACTCAATGTCATAGGTATTGTGATGGGGTTCCTCTACTACCCCCTTGCGCTGCGGATCCCAGGTGTCGATGCAGTAATTCAGGCTCCGTTTGATCCTGGTCCACAGCCCGCGCAGCCATTCGGTGTCCCCGCTGATCCGCCAGTCCCGATAGGCTTTCATGATGCCGCCAAGCTGCCCGTCGGCGGCCGCATAAAAATCGTGCTCCAGTATGCGAATGGGCAGGGCGCTGCGAAACTGCTGGTGGCCTTCCTCGTTTTGCGACGGGCCGAACTCGGTTTCCCTCAGGGAGCGTTCCAGGGCCGGAAACAGATGCGGAATTGCTTGCGCGTAGTTCCACACGTGCGTGCAGGAACCGGGGCAGCATCCGGCGCCATCCGAGCATCCTTCCCAGGCCCAGAGTTTGCCGTCGCCCTGCCGCAGCACCGTCGGCGATTTCAGAATCGTCAGATTCGCCGCGACGGCTTCGATGAGTTCCGGAGGCAACGTCGAGCCATAAAAGCAGTCGCTGAAGCGTTTCGATTTTCCCCGCAGCTCTTCGTAGTGCTCTTTCCAATAGGCCGCCACTTCACCAATATCGGAGAAGCGACCGGCGTACCACGGCTGGTAGGTCGGCGCCGTTCGGGCATCCGTAGGAGCGGCGCCGGCGGGGTCCTTGCCGATGCGCAGGTTGGTGCGGCCGACATGCCAGGCAAGTTGCAGGACGATGGTCTTGGATGCGCCGGGTGCGAGGCGAAATGGAACGAACAGAGTGGCACCTGGGGAAGGATCACCGCTGCTGACGGGTGGCCGCTCGTAGCAAGCACCTTCCATGATATCGTGCCAAGCCATCGTGAGCGCGTCGAACCAGCCTCCCCGGAACCATGAGGCATTCACCTTGACCTCAGGATCCGTGACCACCGCCGAAAAGGCGCCTTCCTCTTGCGGCCGGTCCGGGGTGCCCCCGCCCCAGAGGACGAAGCCTCCCGGCGTAGTGCGCACCGCCTGAGCATTCCTTCCCACCACCATGAGATTCCTGGCATTGAAGGAAAACACGGCGTCCTGCGATCTGGCCGATCGGTTGGTAAATCGATATTCGATGGCAGCGACAGGAAGAGAAGAGTTGTCGGCGTCGCCCGGTTCGAATGGACTCCAGCCGGTGATCTGCACGTCCATGCCGACGCGGCTGTCGGCCAGCGTTACCGTGGCGAAGGGAAAGCGCGCCTGAAACGATGCCGCGGCAAAACGCGGCAGCCCGAAGGATGTCCCGGAGGCGCCATTCCCCGTTCCGGGAGCGCCGAAGATCTTCCATGCCGGCACAGGACCCTCGAGCACTCGAGCGATCCCGTTCGGGCCTTTGATCGAGATCGCCGCGAACGTGCAAGGCTCATTGAATACCTCCGGCCGGTTGCGCAGCGAGAAATGCGACAGGGCTCCAGTGCCCTCGAGGCAGATCATGCCGGCGCCGATTCCTCCCATGGGGAAGGCGATTCGATTCAGGTGCTCTCCCGAGTATTCGCCGTTAAACGGCCGCCGGGCGGACACTGCGGCCGGCCTCTGTGAAGCACCTTGCCTGGTCAACGGCGCGGCCTCAGTTGCAATCGTGCCCATGGCCGCCACCGATACGGCGGACGTTTTCAGGAATTCCCTTCGCGGAATTTTCGAATCCTTTTTGCTTTTTCGCGCCATACCCGCAAATCCCTCCCTTCTTGGAAAGAACTCTTAACCGCCAAGACTCCAAGACTCCATGTTTACTTAAATTCGAGATTCGAAATTCGAGATTCGAAATTCTAAAATCTCGAATCTCGAATTTCGAATCTCGAATTTCGAATCGCCAAGATCGTCCAACCACTGTCCGCCCTTCTTTATGTTCTCCGGAGTGAAAACCCGCGAGCGCAACGTGATCTCCTTGGGCATCTTCTCCCCCTTCAGAATTCGGAGCGCAGTCTCGATGGCCTCTTTTCCTCCCGTCGGGTATTCGAAGCTGGCCGCGAGAATGCCCTGTTGCACATAGATCTGGCCTTCTTGCGGCAGGCCGTCAATCCCGACAAAAAGCATCTCCTTTTCGCGCCCGGCCGCCTTGGCAGCCAGGTAGGCCCCGTGCGCACCGGGGTCGTTGTGTGCATAGACGAGGTCGATCTTCTTGTGCACGGCCAGCGCCGACTCCATCTCCTTTCGGGCGTCGGGTTCCAGCCATTTCATATCCGCATCGAAGATGATCTCGAGACCGGTCCCCTTGATCCCCTCGAGAAAACCGCTGTGACGGTCCTGCCCCGGAGTCGAGGTCATTAGTCCCTTGAGCTCGACGATCTTGCCCTTGTTGGCGAGCTTGGCGGCGGCCCATTGGCCGGCGGCACGGCCGATCTTCCTGTTGTCCGCGCCGATGAAGGTTGTGTATTCGTTTCCCAGCACGCGACGGTCGAGCACGATCACAGGCATCCGTCTGCGATATGTTTCGGCCACCGGTGCGGTCAGGGGCGCCGCTTCCTTGGGGGAAATGATCAGCAGGTTGACGTTGGAGGCGACAAACTCTTCCACGTGGGCACGCTGTTTCAAGGTGTCGTTTTGCGCGTCCTTGAAGACAATGGTCAGCTCAGGATGCTCGGTGGCGGCTTTTCTGATGTCGGCATTCATCTGGACTCGCCAAGGCTCGCCCAGGTTACACTGACTCATCCCCAGGACCCATTTCTGCTCTCCCGCCAAGGAGGAAAAACAGGCAAACAAAACGATGACGATCAAAAGACTCCGCAAAAGTGTTTGCATGGCTACTCTCCTATCGCTGATCAGTTCATAAGTAGGTTGACATTTGGCGGTATCAAAAAGAGCGGAGAACACTATATCCGTCGGTATCGGTATCGGTATCGCAGTCGTCGCGCCAAGTTAAGCTTGGGGGAGGAGGAAATCAACATGAGCTGATAGAAACCTCTCGAAGGAATCCAGCTGGTGAGAGTCCAGCCCGGTCAAAGCCGTAGCGGG
>JBEKYG010000579.1:0-4119 GCA_049511215.1 Acidobacteriota bacterium
GCTGCTCGACAGCGTCGCGGAAGGTCTCGTCCAGCAGCAGGTTGACGAGAGCCGGGTCGCGCCTGTAGGCCGCCATGATGTCGCCGAGCAGGTTCGCGCGGATGATGCAGCCGGCGCGCCAGATCTTCGCAATGTCGCCCGGCCGGAGTCCGAATCCATATTCGTCGGACGCCAGGCGCAACAACCCGAGCCCCTGTGCGTATGAGGTGATCTTGCTCGCGTAGAGCGCATCCCGAGCAGCGTCGATCAGCCATTGCGGATCGCCTGCATACTCCGGCGCCGGGCCGCGGAGCACGCGGCTGGCAATCACCCGCTGCGGCTTGAGCGCGGATATGATGCGGCTCTCGACCGCTGCGTTGATGGTGGGGATCGGGGCGCCGACGTCCAGCGCATTCTGGCTGGTCCATTTGCCGGTCCCCTTCTGCTGCGCCTCGTCGAGGATGACATCCACCATGGGCCGACCGCTTTCTGGATCGGCCTTCGCCAGCACGTCCGCGGTGATCTCGATCAGATAGGATTTGAGTTCCCCGGCATTCCACTCCGCGAACACTTCGTGCAGTTGGGACGCCGATAGTCCCAGGCCGCGCGACAGGACATCGTAGGTTTCGGCAATCAGCTGCATGTCGCCGTATTCGATGCCGTTGTGCACCATCTTCACATAGTGTCCCGCAGCGCCGGGTCCCATATATTCCACGCATGGCTCCCCGTCGTCTGCCTTCGCCGCGATGGCCCGCAAGATCGGGGCCAGCGCCTCCCAGGCCTCCCGCTGCCCGCCCGGCATGATGCTCGGGCCCCACAGTGCCCCCTCTTCACCGCCGGACACGCCGATGCCGACGTACTGGAACCCCTCGGCAGCGAGCTGCTTGCCGCGACGCTCGGTATCGAGGAAGAACGAGTTGCCGCCGTCAATCAGGATGTCGCCGGCCTCCAGATGCCCCTTGAGGTGAGCAATGGCACTATCCACCGGGGGACCGGCCGGAACCATCATCAGCACGCGGCGCGGTTTCTGGAGCAAGGCCATCAGTTCTTCGGGCGATTCAGCCAGCATAACGTTCTTGCCGGCAGCCGGCCCGCCCGCAAAGGCATTAGCCTTGGCCGCGTCCAGGTCGTAGCCCGCGATGCGGAAGCCGTGACGCTCCATGTTGAGGGCTAAGTTGCTCCCCATAACACCCAGACCAACCACACCAATGTCACATTTCATGGGCATGCTCCTTGTAATGCGGTACTGCTTCCTCAGGTGTGTCCCGGAGGGGACGACAGAAACCACGGCTAAACCATACCTAGCCAAGGACTGCGCCCTTGATATCCCGCAAAAACGCGGCGGGATATGGAAGCCAGGAGCCAGGAGCCAGCATGGATTCGTGCAGTGCTTGTGCTCGCCTGCTGTCTTGGGCTCGACAAGTCCGGCTTCTAGCTTCTTGCTTCCGGCTTCTGGCTTCTAACGAGAACAAAATTCCCGGTACGCATCGCATAACGGTCTAATCTGCCGCATTCGTCAATCGCCATTCACCTTGAGGCGGTAAAGCATTTCGCCTGCGCGGGGCACAACGAGAACGCCCTCGCGCTCATGGCCCGTCCACTCTTCGATCCGGATGCCGGCCGGATCCATGTACCCGAGATTTATGCGCCGGCACCGTTCTTCGGGAATGCCGGTGGCCAGCGTCACCTCGATGCGCGGCTTCTCGAGGCCGAGCGCCGGGTCATAGCTCCCCAGCCCCTTGACGTGCGTCGAGTGGGCGAGGACGCCGCCCGGGTAGTGCTCGAATTTCTGCCACTGAGCCAGAAAATAGTCACGGCAATGGTAGCCCACTTCGTCGATGATCTTGCCGTGCGTGTAACTGACCTCCGTGATATGCGGCGCATAGATGACGATCTCACCGCCGTCGGCAACGGCCGGCTCGAGCTTGTACATCCCCTTCGCCGCGGTCCAGAGGTCGTCATACATCTCGGGCATGATCGACAACACACGGCGAAACGGCCTGTCGACGTAAACGATGTGCGTTTGGGCAGAGAGAGCCGCGGCCACGCGCCAGGCGTCCCGCGGTGAACCGAAGTAAAGACCGGCCAGACCGGCATGCGTGACGACCAGAGCGAAACAGGCGACCGGGCGCTCAACCAGGGACGCCGCGCGATCAATGACGGCCCGCACCGGCGTATATCCTGCGCCGATCACGTGATAGTTGGTGATGATGGCGCCCAGCCAGTGAGTGAAGTTTATAATCTCGGAGCCGGCAATGCCGGGGAACAGATACTTGTTGCCGCCGGAGAACCCGACAACCTCATGAGGAAACACCGGCCCGCAGATCAGGATCTGATCGTAATCGAAGATCAGCTTGTTGAGCGCGACGACCACGTCTCGCTCGAGCAGGCCTCCGCTGAGATCGCGGATTTCCGCCGCCGGGATGGTGCCGAGGGTCGCAAAAGTCTCAGGAAGGTCCCAGCGGTGGTTGAAAATCCGGCTGGATCCGGCTTGTCCATCAACAACCGGCCGTCCGATGAGACGGCGCAGCTGGGCATCGGACATCGGTTGATGAGTCCCTAAGGCGACGAGGTAGTCAAGCGCGGCCACCCGGGTGCCGGCTTCCGCCTCAATGGCATCAAACATCAACGGCAGCGGCATCGTTCGCGTGCCGTCGGGGATGATCACGAGCAGGCGCTTGCCGCTAAGCGCCAGTGAGGACAGACCCTGATGCACCACGGTCCGGACATCCTCGGGCGTGAGATGGCGGCCGGCCGAGCCCAAACCAAAAACGCTCGGCACGGACTGCGCCACGTTGGGAACCCTCGCCGTTGAATCAAAGCTCATTGTGTCCTCACTCCGATATTAACACGGATAAGCGGCATTCTCAGGGTTTTACAAACTGGTCCTGCGATTCAGACAGTGGCAAAAAACATAGCCACGAATAACCTGGAGCAGCATAGCCGCAACCAAAATCTACCTCCAAGACTCAAAGGCTCAAAGACTCAGAAATCAATCATTTAAATTCTTCGAGTCTTGGAGACTTTGAGTCTTGGAGGTAAGAATCACAGTGCCCAAAACCGATATGCACCATTTCGACTCCAATATGGTATACCTCTCCTCCATCAACCGTCATCTGCTGTGGGGAGGTCTTCATGAATTACCGCGCATGCCAGACTTGGACAGTAATCCTATTCAGCGCATTTCTGTGCGCGGGTGGCTGCGCCCGCAAACAAGAAACGAAGCGCATTCTCATCAATGTCATTCAGGGCAAGACCGCGGCAACCTACATCAATGGTTACCGAAGAACACTGGGTGGGCAGGTAATGGCATACCATTCCTCCCATCCCGATGCAGATTCCGCGCTGCTGGCGAGGGCCAACAAAGAAGCACCCACCATCACCTGGGAGACCGATCCGCTCCCCCCTGCGGTGGAGGGTGACTTCTACCAGTTGGTTTGGCTGGCCGGACTCGAACGCGAAGGCTGGCCGGGCAAGGAGGTCCACACCTTCGATTTCTATATCAACGGCAATCTCTGGTTCACCTTCAAGAACCTGAAGGACGACAACGCCAAAAACTGGAGAGTCGCCGGGAGACAGGGGGCCCAGCTGTCGTTTCTAGCAACTACGGTGGATAGGGCCGGTGATCTGTTCGGCTATATGTTCCTGAAAGTCCCCAAGAACGAAGGCAAGCCCGGCGCGCCGCTGATGCTTCGGGTCATGGGAAGGGACGCGGACAGCCTCGATTGGTATATGACCCTGCAATACGCGTTTCGATTCACTCCCAGCGTGCGTGCTGAATCGGCACTCACCGCGGAGGGTAAGCAGTTTCTCAGGATGAGTTTCGATAATCTGCAAGAAGGCAGGACGGTGGAGGTCACTGCCGAGGGCATGGATCCGATCAAGCAGCCGCTCAAGCTCGGCGCCAACATACTCTATCTTTCCATCCCTGCAGTCGAGTATGTAAGCGAACTCCCGGTGGTGATCAGCGTCAACGGCGAGTTGGCTCAAAGAGAGTCGTTGTGGCTGAAACCGGTGAACAGGCGGGAGATTTACCTGCTCTCCTATTCGCACAATGACATCGGCTACACCGATATTCAGCCGGTCATAGAAAAAAAGCAGTGGGGCAATCTGGACGAGGCATTGCGGCTGATCAAGCAG